>CACNAY010000004.1 GCA_902618555.1 uncultured Pelagibacteraceae bacterium | reverse complement strand
GTATTAAAATATCATCAGTAAAACTTCCAGAAAGTGTTGTGCCAACAATTACAGATCGTGACTTTGTTGTTGCAACAGTAGCTGCTCCAACAATTATTAAAGAGCCAGAGAAACCTGCAGAGGAGGCTACAACTGAAGGGGCTGAAGGTGAAACTCCAGCCGAAGGGGCTGAAGCTACAGCAAAAGATGGTGAAGCAGTGAAGAAAGATGAAAAAGGAAAAGATGCTACTGCTGATAAAAAACCTGAAGAAAAGAAATCTGCTGAAAAGAAACCTGCTGAAAAAAAATAATTAATATGCTTTTGCTTGTTGGATTAGGAAATCCCGGTTCAAATTATACAAATACAAGACATAATATTGGTTTTAAGATAATTGATGCTATAAATGCTCATTTTAAACTTTCTAAGCAAAAACCAAAATTTAAAGGGTTGTTAACGACCGGAAGTATCGATGAAAAAAAAATTTACGCTATCAAACCTTTAACTTTCATGAATAATTCTGGGACAGCTATAAAAGAATTAATAGATTACTTCAAAATAGATGCAAAGAATGTGATTGTATTTCACGATGATATGGACATAGATTTTGGAAAAATAAAAGCAAAATTTGGAGGAAGTAGTGCTGGTCATAATGGGATTGAGTCTATTGATAAATTCATAGGTAAAGATTACTCGAGGGTAAGGATTGGAATAGGTCATCCAAAACAAAAAAAGAAGGTTAATAATCATGTGCTTGAAGATTTCAAAGAAGATGAAGAAGAAAGAATTAAAGAAATAACTGAAAATATTGTAAAACAAATTCCAACTCTTATAGATAAAAAAATGGATTTATTTTCTAGTAAAGTTAATCAAAAACTTAATGGGATTTAAGTGCGGAATAGTTGGGTTACCAAATGTGGGTAAATCAACATTATTTAATGCTCTAACAGCATCAAAAAACGCTGAGGCAGCTAATTTCCCTTTTTGCACTATTGACCCAAATATTGGTGTAGTAGATGTTGTTGACGTAAGGCTTGATCAATTAGCTAAGCTGTCAAATTCTAAGAAAAAAATTTATACAAACATTACTTTTGTAGATATTGCAGGTTTAGTAAAAGGTGCTTCAAAAGGTGAAGGATTAGGTAATAAATTTCTTTCCCACATTAGAGAAGTCGATGCAATTATTCACCTGGTAAGATGTTTCGACTCTGAAAAAATTACCCATGTAAACTCAAAAGTTAATCCAGCTGATGATCTTGAAACTATTAAAACTGAAATAATTCTTTCAGATTTGGACATAGTTCAAAAAAAGCTCGAAAAAAGTAAAAAAAAATTACTCGATGAAAAAGAAATAGAAATTTTAAATGAGAAATTAGAGAATTTAAACAAAGGTGAGGAAGCCAAAATCAACAATACAATAGAGGAAAAACTTCTCTATAATATTGGATTATTAAGTATCAAACCAAAGATTATAGTATGTAATGTAGATGAGGATAACCTTTCTAAAGGAAATAAATATACTGAAATGGTTAAAATTAAATATCCAAATGAAAAGATAATTCATATTTGTGCAGATATTGAAGATCAACTTTCTGGTCTTGAAAAAAGTGAAAAGGAAACTTTTATGAAAGATATTGGCTTAGATAAAACAGGTTTAAATCAACTTATTAAAGAAGGCTATGATCTTCTAAAACTAGATACCTTTTTCACATCTGGCCCTGAGGAAAGTAGGGCATGGACAGTAAGAAAAAATACTCCAGCCCCAAAAGCGGCGGGAGTCATACATACAGATTTTGAAAAAAATTTTATTAGAGCAGAGGCTGTAAGCTGCAAGGATTTTATAGAATATGGAAGTGCAGAAAAGTGTAAAGAAAATGGAAAGTTAAGGATTGAGGGAAAGGATTATATTGTTCAAGATGGTGATGTGTTACACTTCAGAGTCAACCCTTGACCAAATCTTTTTCATGCTTAAATAAACAAGTATGGTTAAAAGTACTAAATAAATAATTACCTTTACACCAGTTTTGTGTCTCTCTTCAAGTTCCGGCTCAGCGGCCCAAGCTAAAAAAGTTGTCACATCCTTTGCCATTTGATCAACAGTAGACTCGGTACCATCTGCATATTCCACAAGGCCATCCATTAAATTATTTGGCATTTTAATCTTATTCCCGGCCATATATTTATTGTAATAAACACCCTCATCAAGAGTTACACCTGAAGGAGGATCTTCGTAACCGACGAGTACTGAATAAATATAATTAGCTCCACCTTTTCTTGCTTTGACTAAAACTGACATATCAGGTGGATATGCCCCTCCATTAGCAGCTGTTGCTGCCTGAACATTTGGGTAAGGACTTTTAAATTTATCTGAGGGTTTTCCTGGTCGAGTAAACATTTCTCCTTGTGAGTCTGGACCATCCTCTATTTCGAAACTAGCAGCAATAGCTTTTACTTCTTGTTCTGAAAACTCAGGTCCGCCTGGCTCTCCTAGATTTCTATAGCTAAGATATTGCATTGAGTGGCAAGAAGCACAGACTTCTTTATAAACTTGAAAACCTCTTTGTAGTGATGCTCTATCAAAGGTTCCTGTTAAACCTTTAAAACTCCAATTCACTTTAATTGGATCAACCATTTCAGCGCTTTGTAGTGGTCTAAGTGAGATAAGTAACAAAAAAGATAAAACCAGTAGTTTTATTTTAGACTTTATCATTAACCTTCCTAGCTAAAGATGGTTCTGCTCCACCTGTTAAAACTGGCTCGGAGATGCTCATAGGAATTGGATCTGTTTTTTCTAAAAAACCGACAACAGGCATGACAACTATAAAATGTAAGAAGTAATAAATAGTTCCTACTCTAGCTAGTACTAAGTAAATCCCTTCAGCTGGCATCGCACCAACATAACCAAGCATTAATACGTCTATTACTAATATCCAAAAGAATTGTCTATAAATCGGTCTGAAAACTGCCGATCTAACTTTTGAAGTATCTAGCCAAGGTAAAACAAATAAAATAAAAATTGCACTAAACATTAAAATTACCCCGCCTAATTTATCAGGGACAGATCTTAAAATTGCGTAAAACGGTAACAAATACCATTCAGGTACAATGTGAGCCGGTGTAACCAAAGGATTGGCAGGTATATAATTGTCTGAGTGGCCTAAAACATTAGGAGTGAAGAACACAAATCCAGCAAATATGATCATAAAAACTAAAAGCGCGAAAGCGTCTTTAATTGTTATATAGGGATGGAATGGCACTGTATCTTTAGATGGTTTCTTTATATCAATTCCTACAGGGTTATTGTTACCTGGAACATGTAAAGCCCAAATGTGTAAAACCACTAATCCTAAAATTAAAAACGGGATTAGATAATGTAAACTAAAGAATCTGTTAAGTGTTGGATTATCTACAGAATATGCTCCCCATAACCAAGTTGTTATGCTGTCTCCAACTAATGGTATCGCGCTAAACAAGTTAGTAATTACTGTAGCTCCCCAGAAGCTCATTTGACCCCAAGGCAAAACGTAACCCATGAAAGCTGCTGCCATCATTAATAAATAAATCATCAGCCCAATTATCCAAATTACTTCTCTAGGTGATTTATATGATCCATAAAATAAAGATCTAAAAATGTGAATGTAAACTGCTAGGAAAAACATAGATGCACCGTTGCTGTGAATATATCTTATTAGCCAACCATAGTTTACATCTCTCATTATGTGCTCTACACTTGCAAAAGCTAAATCTGCGTGAGCTACGTAATGCATTGCTAAAACAATTCCTGTTACTATTTGAGTGATTAAACAAAAAGTTAAAATTCCACCAAAGGTCCACCAATAATTTAGATTTTTAGGCGTTGGATAATCTGTAAGGTGTGCTCCAAGAGTAAGCAGTGGTAAACGATCGTTAAACCATTTTCCTGCTTTAGATTTCGGTGTGTATTCGTGCTCACTCATAATTTTTTTAACCAATTTTAATCGTATTACTATCTACAAATTCAAATTTTGGTATTTCCATGTTTGTTGGGGCTGGTCCCTTTCTTATTCTGCCTGATACATCGTAATGTGAACCATGACAAGGACAAAACCAACCATTAAAGTCCCCTTTATCTTTTAAAGGTACACATCCAAGATGTGTACAGACTCCTAACATGACTAACCATTCATCTTTACCCTCTTTTACTCTATCTTCATCTTTTTGAGGATCAGGCAAATCGTCCAATTTTACCGCTCTGGCCTCAGCTATTTCTTCTGAAGTTCTTTTTTTTATAAATATTGGCTTACCTCTCCATAAAACAGTAATAGATTTGCCAGGTTCTATACTACTAATGTCAACTTCTGTAGTTGCTAAAGCTTGTTGGGCTTTATCAGGATTCATTTGGTCAATCATTGGCCAAATAACCGCTCCGACCCCTACTGCTCCTACTGTATAACTGGCTGTAAATAAAAAATCTCTTCTGTTAACTTTTTTTTCCTCTTTGCTCATTTATGTAAGTGCTTATAATGTATTTATTAAATAAAACCATATTTTAAAGATTTCTAGGGTCAGAATGACACATAAATTAAGCTCAAATAATGCACATAGTACTTTACAAACCTGATATCCCACAAAATACTGCAGCTATCATCAGACTAGGAGCCTGCCTGAATTTGAATATTCACTTGATAGAACCATGTGGATTTAATTTAAACGACAACAGGTTTAAAAGAGTAGTTATGGATTATGTTGGCTTGAGCAAGATTGTTCGGCACAATGGCTTTGAAGCATTCTTAAAAAAATACAAGAAATCAAGAATAGTTTTAATGACAACCAAAGCAAAAAAATTATATCATAAGTTTAAATTCAAAAAAAATGATATGCTTTTATTTGGAAGAGAAAGTGCTGGGGTTCCAGAAGAAATACATCAAATGCTTAAAAATAAAATAAAAATTCCTATGAACAAAAAAACTAGGTCTCTAAATGTTGCAATGAGTGTTGCGATAGTAGCTGCAGAGGCTTTAAGGCAAAATAATTTACTTAAATGATTACACCTGACTTTAAAAAAGAAATGGCTGATAGTTGGTTTTCATATTTACAAATTCAAATTTGTAAAGAATTTGAATATCTTGAAAAGAATAAAGTAAAATTCTCAAAAAGAGATTGGAGTAAAAACAAAAAAAATGAAGGTGGAGGAACTTCATTTCTTTTAACAAATGGGAAAATATTTGATAAAGTTGGAGTCAATAAATCTACGGTTTCAGGGATTTTTCCTAAACAATTTAGGTCAAAAATATTAGGAGCTGAAAAAAAAGGTAAATATTGGGCTTCAGGAGTTTCTGTGGTAGCTCATATGAGAAACCCCAAAATGCCTGCTATACATTTTAACACTAGATTTATAGTAACTTCTAAAGAGTGGTTTGGTGGAGGAATGGACGTGACTCCAAGTTTTAGAGATAATAAAGAGAAAAAAATGATACATGGAGATTTAAAAAAATTATGTGCTCTTAATAAAAAAAATTATAAGAAATATAAAAAATGGTGTGATGAATATTTTTTTTTACCACATAGAGGAGAAACCAGAGGTATAGGAGGTATTTTCTTCGATTACGAAACTCAAGAATGGATTAAAAACTTTAAATTTGTGAGGGAACTTGGTCTATCTTTTATTGATATTTCAAAAAAAATTATTAAGAGAAAAGAAAAATTTAAATGGACAAAGAAAGACAAAGAAAAACAATTACTAAAACGTGGAAGATATGTAGAATTCAATCTTTTATATGATAGAGGTACAAAATTTGGATTAAACTCGGGTGGAAATATTGACTCGATACTAATGTCACTTCCTCCTGAAGCAAAATGGAAATAGTTATGGAAAAAGAACCAATTACAGTAAGCGGACTTCAGAATTTAAAATCAGAATTAGAAGATTTGAAAAATGTGCAAAGACCAAAAATAGTTGAGGCAATAGCCGAGGCCAGATCGCATGGAGACTTAAAAGAAAACGCTGAATACCATGCCGCAAAAGAGCAACAAGCGTTAATTGAAAGTCGTGTAATTGCTATTAACGACATAATTGCTAGAGCAAACGTAATTGATGTAACTAAAATAGAAAATAATGGAAAAGTCATTTTTGGATCTACTGTAAAAGTCCAGGATCTTGATACAGATAAAAAAATTTCTTACAAATTAGTAGGTCAAGATGAAGCTGATATTAAAATAAATTTAATTTTTTTTAAAAGCCCAATTGGTAAAGCTTTGATAGGAAAAAACAAAGGCGAAATGATAACCGTGAATACTCCTTCTGGTGAAAGAAATTTCGAGATTTTAGAAGTTGAGTACATCTAATTTGAATTAATTTTAATTATTTCATCAATTCTATTATTTGAAATTTTAAAGTTATTGTTAACCCACTCTTTTTCTAATTCTTTCAAAACGTTTCCTAAAGATTGTCCTTCTTTCATGCCTTTTTCCTTTAATAATTCACCAGCTATGTGAAATTTAGGTACTTTAGTTTTCAAAATTTTGTTTAAAGTATTTGAAAAATCATAAGTTTTTATTTTCGCATTTATTGAAAAATTGATTAAATTCAATGCAATAAGGTGTTTTTTTCCATTGAAATAGATATTTTTAGCTAAATCTTTTTCAAAATAATCTTTATCATTTTTAAGCTCTATTAAATTTTTATTGAATTTTTTAAGCATCTCTATGATTTTATTGGAGGCGTTATACTTATGTAAAAAATATTCATGATTATCTTTTTCATCAATTAACAGTACTGCAAGTAAAATATCTTTATTTAGTTCTGATTGTTCATATACTTTTTTAAGTCTATCTAATCTATTTAAATATAAAAATTCGGGAAAAATCATTGAAAATATCTCTCTTAAATTACTGCTCTCATTTATCTTTAAAAAATTTTGAAGTTCTAAAATTTTCAGTAATTCAATAAAAATTCTCTCTTTAGAAATTTTTTTAATTCCATCTAAATTTTGTTTAATTGCGTTACCTGTTGTCGGTTCAACAGTGATATCGTACATAATTTTGAATCTAATAAATCTTATAATTCGCAAATAATCTTCCTCTATTCTTTTTTGTGGATCCCCTATAAATTTTACAATATTATTTTTGAGATCCGCTTTGCCCATTTGCGGGTCAAAAATTTTTCCATTAATATCTAAATAGATCGCGTTAATAGTAAAGTCTCTTCTCTCGGAATCTTGTTTCCAATCATCTGTATATTCTACTTCGGCATGTCTTCCATCAGTTTTAATATCTTTTCTTAATGTAGTTAATTCAACCTTGTGCTCATCCGATAATAAGGTGACTGTCCCATGCTTAATCCCTGTATCAACTATTTTAAAACTAGTATCTTTAAATTTTTCTCTTATTTGATCTGTTGTTAAAATTGTTGCAATATCAATATCGTCAATTTTTTCATTTGAGAGATGTTTCCTTACACAACCCCCGACAAATCTAGCGGCCACTTTTTCTTTAGGGACGCCATCTTGCAATTTTTTAAATATAAATTTTAGATCTTCATTTTTATAAAAAGGAAAAAAAGTTCTTTTAAGTTTTTTTATTAAATTAAGACTTTGACTAAACATAAAGCTTTGGCTGGGGCACTAGGATTCGAACCTAGGATGGCGGTATCAAAAACCGCTGCCTTACCGCTTGGCTATGCCCCAAATACAGCTTTCTGATATATCATAAATAAATAAATTTAAATAGTATTCGCAATTGAAAACCAAAATTTAGGGTATTTTTTTCTAAGTCTTTTAAGTGCGACTTTTGAACAACGTTTATCACTAAACAAACCATAGCAAGCTGAACCTGATCCCGTCATTCTTGAAAAATAACAGCCTTTCTCATTATTAATGCTTAATAACAATTTTGGTATGACTGGATATTTTTTTTCAACAATTGATTGTAAATCGTTATTTAAATTGTAAATTTTGTTAATTAAAGTGGCTTTATTTTTGTTGTTTTGTTTAAAAACTTTTTTTTTATTATAACTTTTAACCTTAGAATAAACCTCTTTTGTTGAACATTTAATATTAGGGTAAGCAACTAGAAAAAATAGTTTATATTTTTTCTTGAATTTGACTATTTTTTTTAAACTTTGTAGAAAACCTTGCTTGTAGAAAAAAAGTCTTAAATCCGATCCAACCTGATCAATTATTTTATTGAAAATTTTATCTTCTATTTTTTTTATGCAAAAAAACTTTAATAATGATGCTGCATTACTCGATCCGCCACCAAGACCTGCAAAAACTGGAATTTGCTTATAAACTTTTATAGAATAATAATTCGAAATTATATTAAGTTTTCTCATTATTTTCAAAATTTTTTGAATGGAGTTATTAGATTTTTTGACGTTTTTTGAGTGGGGACCATTAAAAGAAATTTTATCGATATTATTTTTATTTTTTTTAATAGAGATTGTATCGAATAAGTTAATTAAACAAAATTGAGATTGAATATCGTGAAGTCCCTTTTTTTTAATCTTTTTATTGATAGTTAAAGATAAATTAATTTTTGCATATGATTTAATAAGCATAACTTAAAGACCTTTTATAAGTTTTTTTTGAACTTTTTCTTTAAGGTCTTTTTCTGCTTTTTCTAGATTTAAAACATAGTTCCAATAGTATCTTGCTTGAATTTCATTTCCATTTTTCCATAAAACATCTCCATAATGATCATTCACAATTGGATCGGCTGGCATTAATCTTAAGGCGAGTTGAAGATAGTTTTTAGACTCTTTATATCTTTTTAGCTTAAACAAAGCCCATCCTAATGAGTCTATAATATAAGGATCGTTAGATTTTAGCTTATTTGCTTTCTCTAACATGCTAAGAGACTTTTTAATTTTTACACCCTGTTCTATCCAAGAGTAAGCAAGATAATTAATTACATAAGCTTGATCTGGATTTACCTCTAAAGATGAAATTAAATCTTTTTCTGCTTTGTCCCACTGCCCAATTCTTTCATATGAAACTCCACGACCATCTGTTACCTCAGGATAAAGGGGATGGTCTTTTTCAATTTGATTTAAAATATTAGTATAATATTTGATTGAGTCCTCAAACTCCTCATTATTTTTTAAAAATTCCGCATAGTCAAAAGTTTCATACACTCCTTTTAAAGGTAATCTGTTATAACTCTCTTTTAAAAGTTTGATTGCTTGTTTTTCTTTCTCTTCTTTGACTAAAATTATTGATATTTGTTTGTTAGAAAACCACTTAAAAGCACTCCCATATTCTTCGAGGTTTTTGTAAATTTTTTTTGAGTTTACAAAATCATCTATATTATAGAAATTTTCTGCTAAGAGAGTATCAAATACATGAAAATCTTTATTTAAATATTTTGATAAATTTAAATAAAAATTTGACGTAGAATAAATTGATTGAGATGAAAAAGCGTTTGCAACAATATAAAGAATTTCTGCAATAACATGGGTATCTTTTTTAAAATCGAAACTGAAATTATTTTCTGAATTTTCTAAGTCAAGTTTGTATTGATTGAGAAGTAAATTTCTTGGATATTTTTTTAAAGAGGAATTTAGTATTTTTTTAGCCTCTTGAGCTTTGCCTAGATTATGCAGATACTTTGAATAAAAATAATTATACCTAGAAAAATCAGTTTTTTGATCAGAGATAAGTTCATTAAAAAATTTTTCTGCATCACTATGACCGAAATAAGAATATAAAAAAACATTCTGAATTTTTTTCAAACTTGAAAATCTTTCATCCAGTTTTTGTAGATTAGATATTGCTTCTTCAATATTCTTTCCTTTTAAATCTGACCAAGAATATAATGAGTCAATTAGATAATTATCTAATATAGTTTTAGGGCCTTTTTCCTTTGCTTTTAAAAAATATTTTTTTGCTAGATGATTTTTATTATTTTTGCTGTAATAAATTCCTGTAATTAAGTTGCTTTCAAAACTTTCTTGACCATCTTTTTCTAATTTTTTTGAATAAGCAAAAGCCTGGTTGAATTTATTTGAATTTATTAAAGTGTATAAATATATCGAAGAAAAATTTAAATGACTTTTCTCAAGACCATCAAGTTTTTTTAAATATTTATAAGAGTCGTCGTACTGACTTTTGTTTAGCAGTAATATTCCTGAAAAATAATCAGCTACATTTCCAGCTTTATAATATTTATCAAAATTTTTTGCATTAAGTGTGGAAAAAGTAACAAAAACGGTGACAATTATTATTAGTGATGTAATCTTCAGATGTAATTTAAAAATATTCATAAAAATGTTAAAAAAAAATACTTCTTTAAAACTTATCAAGTATTACAATTATATTAATTATAATTTAATTTATGACAACAAGGCAATCAATAGATATAAAAAAGAGAATTACGAAATATCGCAGGATAAAACCAGAAGTCTAGAATTATTAAAGAAAGCAATTTTTAACATTAAAAATTGTAGCCTAAAAAAACAAGCCAAAAATATTGTATTTTGTGATGGAAATCCAAAATCCAAAATAATGTTCATAGGCGAAGCCCCAGGCGCTAATGAAGATGAAGAAGGACTGCCTTTTGTTGGCAGAGCAGGCATGCTACTTGATAAAATGTTGGCAGCAATTAATCTTGATAGAAAAAAGGTTTACATTTCAAATATAATTAATTATCGACCCCCTGAAAATCGGAGACCCACGGAAGAAGAAATTAAAAGATATTTACCATACATAACTAGACACATCGAGATTATTAACCCCAAAATAATAGTACTTCTTGGTAGTACTGCAATGAATGCATTAATTGGAGGTGAAGAAGTTATTTCAAAAATGAGAGGTAAGTGGATGGAAAAAAAATTTGGAAATTGCAAAACATCCGTGCTTATAACTTTCCATCCGGCGTTTTTAATGAGACAACCGGCACAAAAAAAAATGGCCTGGATAGATTTAAAAATGATAAGAGATAAAAAAAATAACTTAAAAATTTAATTGAACAAATTATTAACAGCTGGTGTAGATGAAGTTGGGAGAGGTTGTCTTGCAGGTCCAGTAGTATCTGCTGCTGTCATTTTAAAAGATGGTATAAAATTAAATCTTTTGAGTGATTCTAAAAAAATCTCATTTAAAAAAAGAGAAGAAATTTCTGATCATATTAAAACTCACTCTTTCTTTTCAATTGGAATAGCGTCTGTGGAAGAGATTTTAAAGTTTAATATTTTAGGCGCTTCACTGCTTTCTATGAAAAGAGCAATTGAAAATCTTGAAATAAAACCAAACTTAACATTGATAGATGGAAATTTTGCGCCCGAAGGCTTAAAAAATTATAAAACTATTATTAATGGAGATGAAAAAATAAAAGTTATTAGTGCTGCTTCAATTATTGCAAAAGTTTATCGAGACAGATTTATGATAAAATTATCTGAAAAATTTTCTAATTATGCATGGGAGAGAAATTTTGGATATGGCACAAAAGCTCATCTTGAGGGATTAAAAAAATTTGGTGTAACCTCGCAGCATAGAAAAGGTTTTAAACCGGTACACAAGATATTGTCGAGATAAGAATCTTAAACACTAAAAGACTCATTTTTTATCTAAAATCGTTTGACCATTGATTCAATTTAAAGTTGAATCAAGAAAATGTCAAAATTTTCTAACAAAATTATTAATGGTGATTGTTTAAAGGAATTAAAAAAAATTCCAGACAAAACTTTTGATTTAGTTTTTGCTGATCCGCCTTACAATATGCAGATTGGTGAAAAATTAACACGTCCAGATTCCAGTAAAGTAAATGGTGTTAATGATAAATGGGATCAATTCAATAGTTTCAAACATTACGATGAATTTTGTAAGTCTTGGTTAGCTGAATGCAAAAGAATTTTAAAAGATAATGGATCTATTTGGGTAATAGGTTCTTATCATAATATTTTTCGGTTAGGCTATCATTTACAAAATTTAGGTTATTGGTTACTCAACGATGTTATTTGGAGGAAAAATAATCCAATGCCAAATTTCAGGGGAACAAGATTTACTAATGCACACGAGACACTTATTTGGGCATCAAAAACTAAAAAATCAAAATATACTTTTAATTATCAATCTCTCAAATGTTTAAACGATGATTTGCAAATGAGGTCGGACTGGACATTGCCAATTTGTAATGGAAAAGAAAGGCTAAAGAAAAATAGAAAAAAAATACATTCCACACAAAAGCCAGAATCCCTACTTCATAGAGTTATATTAGCAACTACTAATAAAGGTGACACTGTGTTCGATCCTTTTTTAGGTACAGGAACTACTGCTGTCGTATCTAAAAAATTAGGTAGAAATTATTATGGGATTGAGAAAGATAAAAAATATTTCGTTGCAGCTAAAGAAAGAATTAACAAGACCGAAAAAATAGCTGATGACTACCTAGATACTATTGGAAATAATAAATCAAAACCTAGAATACCTTTTGGTTCTCTAGTGGAATTAGGAATAATTAAACCTGGAACATCTTTGTTTGATCAAAAGAAAAAAATTAATGCAAAAATAATGGCTGATGGAAGTATAAAATATAAGGATACAGAGGGATCAATACATAAAATTGCAGCAAAAATAATGGGAGCAGAAAGTTATAATGGTTGGACTTATTGGCATTATAATTTGAATGGATCTACTGTATTAATTGATAGCTTAAGACAAAAATTTATATCGGAAAAAAGAATTTAGTATTTATAAACTGTCCCTAAATAAGAGCTTATAAAGCTCTTTCTCTGTACAAGAAATTTCATAAAAAAGTTCCTAATTTCTTGCATGATTGAACTAGAAAAATGAAAAACAAAAAAATTGATATTTGATCTTCTTCTTACAATCTTAGCTCTTCTTGATCTCTCTTGAAAGTAAGTATTCTGAATTTCTGCTTTATCATCTTGAATTAAATTAAATAACTCATAGGCACTCTCTATCGATTGCCCTGCTCCTTGAGCTAGAGTTGGTAAAAATCCATTAAAAGCATCCCCAATATAAAAAACTTTACTATTTGTTGACGGGAGTATTTGAGGGGTAAAATATAAAGGCCAAGATTTTAAATCTCTATCAAAAACTTTTTCTAGGTCAGAATTTTGTGCAATAACTCTATTAACTAATGATTTAATATTATCAGGATCATATTTTTTTTCTCTGATAATACAAACAACATTGAGTTCTTTGTTTTTATTTATAGGATAAATAACAACGTGGCAATTTTTTCCCATCATGAGACTAATATTTTCTTCATCTATCGTAAGATCAGATTTTGATTTAAGTATTGTTCTAACAGCTACTGCTTTTTTAAATTTAGGCTCATTTTTTTTCTTTTCAAAAAAAGATCTAGTATTTGAAAAAATACCATCAGCGCCAACAACTATGTCAACAAGATCGTTCGTGTTATCTTCAAATTTAATAAGCACCTTACCTTTTAGTTCAGAAACTTCTTTTATTTTTTTTCCAAATCTTAAGTGTTTAGTATAAACTTCATCTTTTAAAAACTCTATTAAAGTCGATCTTTGTAATGTTGTATATTTACTCTGACCTTTATTAAATTGTGTTAAATCTAAATCGCAAATTTTTTTATTTTGAATATTGTAAAAATCAACTGCTTTTGGGTGAAATATTTTTTTATCATTAATTTTGTTAAATTCAATTTGATTTAAAATTTTTATACAATTTGTTGAAAGTTGAATTCCATACCCTTCATCAAGAGATAAACTTTCATTTTTTTCATAAAGCATAAATTCATGATCAGAATTTCTCTTTATTAAGTTTGCAAGAGTTAAGCCTGCTATACCGGCGCCAATGATTGCTATTTTTTTTTTCATCAATATAAAGATGATATTTGTCTTAATATTTTTTTTGTAAAACTTGGGACAAACTCTCTATTATTTTTTAAAGAATACCAACTGTACGCTCGTGGTATTTTATTCGAAAATTTGTAATATAAATTAATATTTAATTTTAAATTTGAAATCGAATTTTTATAATTTTTAAGAAATATCCAGTTTTTATTTTTTAACGAACTCTTGCTTTCTTTTATTTCTGGTAAATTAAAATTCTTTAAAAAACTAATTTGATTTCTTTTAGTTAATGCTATTTGTTGTTTTTTGTTAATATAGCAAAAAATATCATAGTCTTTATTTTTAATCATTTTATTTTTTATATTCTTAATTTTTTTATTAGATTTAAAATATTTGCAAGTTTTAATCAAACAACACGTAAGACAATTTGGGTTTTTTGGTTTACATATTAGTGCGCCGAATTCCATTAAAGCTTCAACAAAATCGTCATTTCTTTTAGTGATAAAAAGTTTTTTTTTATTTTTTTTTATTAATTTATCAAAATTAATTTTTTCCTCTTCAATGTTAAGATTTCTTGAAAATACTCTTTTTACGTTACCATCTATCGCTATTCTTGGTTCATTATAAACTAATCCTAATAATGCGTTTGCGGTATAATCACCTACTCCAGGAAGTTTTTTTATTTCGTTTATCGATTTTGGTAATATCGATTTATAATTTTGCACCAAAAGTTTGGAACATGCCAAAAGATTTCTTGCTCTTCTATAATAACCAAGACCCTCCCACATTTTTAAAATTTCTCTCTCATTGCTTTTAGATAAATCTTTAATCGTTTTGAATTTTTTTGTGAATTTATTAAAATAAGGAATAACGGTTTTTACTTGAGTTTGCTGGAGCATAAACTCACTTAAAAGCCTATAATATAGCTTTTTTGGTGACTTTTTGCTAACACGCCAAGGCAATTTCCTTTTGCTATTATAATACCATGCTAAAATTTTTTTTGGTAAAGTTGAATTAATATGCATAACAAAAATAATAATAAAACACAGACTTACATACAAGGCCTTCGTCCATTTTCTAATTCTATACCGAAAACATTAAGAAAACATTTAAGAAAAGGTAGTTATAATTATTCAAATTTAGTTGATAATTGGACAAGGATTGTAAATAAAAACATTTCTGATGCATGTTATCCTATTTCAGTGAAAATGAAAAAGAGTATGAAAGATGGGACTTTAGTTCTAAATGTAACTCATGGAAAAGAAGTTGTAATTGAATATGCCAAAAATGAAATTATCGATAAAATTAACAGTTTTTTTGGTTACAATTGTATTAGCAATATAACTCTAAAAATTATTGAAAATAAAATAAATAAGCGAGATAAAATTTTACCTAAAATAAAAAATTTAAATTCTGTAGAAGAAAAAATTGAAAATATAGATAACGATCAATTAAAAATATCTTTGAAAAATTTTTTAAAAGCATACAACAAAAAAAATGATTAAATTAATTCATCAAATAACATTCATTTTTTTTATTTTTTTTTCTTTTGAGGCAAAAAGCAAAGAAGTGGGTATAGGAGATGTTAATTCTAAAGTAACGATTAAAGTTTTTTCGTCTTTGACTTGCCCAGCATGTGCTAATTTTCACTCAAAAATTTTTTACCAAATAAAAGAGGAATTTATAGACAAGGGTTTAGTAAGATTTGAGCATCACCCATTCCCTCTTGATTTAGCAGCTCTTAATGCTGAAATAATAGTGAGATGTCATGTTGATAACACAAAAAAATTCGAACTTCTTGGGAAAATTTATGAAAAACAAAAATTATGGGCGGTTGGATCTGATATAAACAAGATAAATGACTCAATTAAAAAAATTGGTTTAGAATCGAATTTAAAAAATAAAGATATGGATAATTGCTTAAAGGATGAAAACAAACAAGACGAAATATTAAATCAAAGAATAGATGCGCAAAAGAAATATGAAATCAGATCTACACCTACTATTTTTATAAATGAAAAAAAATATAAAGGTAAGGTAGAATACAGCGAATTTAAAAAAGTATTAGAAAAAAATCTTTAAATGAAATTTAAAAATTTAGAAATGACAGGTTTTAAATCTTTTTCAGAAAAGACAACTATTTTAATTGAAAAAGGTCTCACAGGTATAGTTGGTCCAAATGGTTGTGGGAAATCAAATATTGTAGAAGCACTTAGATGGTGTATGGGTGAGAACTCTGCAAAAAGCATGAGAGGGTCTGGAATGGAAGATGTAATTTTTTCAGGAACCTCAAATAAACCATCAAAAAATATTTCTGAAGTTGCTTTACTGTTAGATAATCAAGAGAAGAGTGGTCCAATTCAATACAAAGAGTTTGATGAAATATCGATAAAAAGGAAAATAGAAAAAGATAAAGGTTCTAAATATTACATCAATGATAAAGAAGTCAGGGCAAGAGATGTGCAGACTTTTTTTGCAGACCTTTCTACTGGTGCTCACTCCCCATCTTTAATCAGTCAAGGCAGAATAGGGCAACTAGATAACCTAAAAAAACAAGCCGAGGAAGCAACTAGATATAAAGAAATATCAAATCAAATAAAAAAAATTGAAGCGGGATTATATTTTTTAAAAATAAAGGACATAGAAAAAGATAAAAAACAAATCCAAGAAAAACTGGGTGAGCTTGAGGATGAAATAAGTGCAGTGAATATTGATTATAATCATAATAATACTTTACTAGAGGAGGAAAATAAAAAGCTTTCTCCTTTAAGAGATAAAAAGATTGAAAGTGCTGCTTCTCTGCAAAAATTAAATTTAGACATGTCTAATCTTGTAGAGGAAGAAGCAAGAGTAAAAACTTTGCAAGAGAAACTAGAAAAATCAATTAAAACAATAGAGTCTGATCTAGAAAGAGAAAAAAGTATTTCACTTGATGCAGATTTAAATGAAAGAAGAATATCAAAAGAAAAGGAAGATCTGCTTAATACAGAAAACAAATTATTAGATGTTGAAACAAAATCTTCAAAAGAACTCCAAATATCAAAAACAGAATT
Source organism: uncultured Pelagibacteraceae bacterium (assembly GCA_902618555.1). GTDB lineage: Bacteria > Pseudomonadota > Alphaproteobacteria > Pelagibacterales > Pelagibacteraceae > Pelagilacustribacter. The sequence continues at coordinate 25,070 of CACNAY010000004.1, read as the reverse complement.
AAATAAACTACAAAGTCAATTAGACATAATTTTGGATCAAATTGAAGACGATATAGATAATGACAAAAAGCTTTCAAAACAAACTTTTAAAAATTTGAAACAACTTGTTAAAAAAATTACCCTTTCGCAAGAAGAGTACGCAGAAAAATACGGAAAAAATAAATCAATCGAAAGTGATTCAATCAAAAGAAAAGAAAGAATTAAAAATATTGATGTTGAGTTAGAAAATTGGGGTAATTTGAAAACTAATTCTGAAAAAATGATTTCCGAACTAAATGATAGATCAAATAAAATAAAATTAGAAATCAATGAAAATCAAAAAAATCCAGAAAGAATAGCATCATCTAAAGGTCAAAACTTACAAAATTTGGAAAATATTAAAAAAAGAAATGAAGAAATTGAAAATGAATTAATCGAGGCTGAAAAAAAATATAATTCAATAAATGAAAATTTAAGAGAAATTCAATTAAAACTCACGGATCTAAAAGAAAATAAAGCTAGAAATGAAGCTACTATTGAAGGAATTGAAAATAGAAAAAAAGATCTACTTTACTCAGTAAAAAATGAGTTAAATATTACAAACGAGTCTTCAATTTTACCGCAATCCGATTTAAATGATATCAAAATTGAAAATTTTCCATCAATTGAGGAACAAACTGAAAAAATTGAAAAGACAAAAAAACTTAGAGATTCTCTTGGGTCTGTAAACCTGAGAGCAGATGAAGAAACAAAAAAATATGAAACAGAAATTAAAAAAATGGAGGACGATAGAGCTGATCTTTACTCAGCAATAGTAAAATTAAAAACAAGTATTAATGAATTAAATCAAAAAGGAAGAGAACGACTTTTAGAGGCTTACGCAAAAGTAAATAGAAAATTTAATGAAGTTTATACTAAATTGTTTAATGGTGGTACTGCAAAAATAGAATTGGTGGACTCTGATGATCCTCTTGAAGCAGGCTTAGAAATGTTTGTTTCCCCACCTGGTAAACGACTTCAATCAATCACACTTCTTTCAGGAGGTGAACAAGCTTTAACTGCTTTATCTTTAATCTTTGCAGTTTTCTTAGTTAATCCTTCGCCTATTTGTGTTTTAGATGAAGTTGATGCTCCTTTAGATGATGCTAATGTTACAAGATTTTGTGGTCTGCTTGATGACCTCACAAAAATTACCAATACAAAATTTATTATTATCACTCACCATGCTTTAACTATGTCAAGAATGGATAGACTTTACGGTGTTACCATGGCGGAACAAGGTATAAGCCAGCTTGTGTCTGTAGATTTACAAAGAGCTGAAGAATTAGTTGCATAAATTTTTATAATGACAATACCTGAAGATTTTAAAACTCGCCTAAAAATTGCAAAATCAAAAATAAAAAAACAACTAGATAATGACAATGAAAAAAGAGGTTCATTTATGGGTAGCGCCTTTAAATTAGGCACTGAATTAGTTGCTGCAGTTGCAGTTGGGACAATAATTGGGTTTATTTTAGACACCTTGTTTGATACTAAACCTTGGTTAATAATAATTTTCTTTTTTTTGGGAGCTGCAGCGGGCATGTTAAATGTAATTCGAACAGCTAATAAAATGCAAAAGGAAGACTAGAAAGTTTTTATGGCAAGTAATCCAATGCAACAATTCACGGTCCAAAGAATTGGACCTGAAATTAATATAGTAGGTGTTGATTTATCTTTTACAAACGCTAGTTTATTCATGGTAATTAGCGCAGCAGTAATAATGTTATTTCTATTTTTAGGATCCAAAGAGAAGAAAGTTATTCCTAATAAATTACAATTAATTGCTGAAATGTCTTACACCTTTGTAGCAAAAATGATTAGTGATACTGCTGGGTCAAAGGCTAGGCCTTATTTTCCATTTATATTCAGCTTATTTATGTTTGTCTTATTTTGTAATATGGTTGGAATGCTCCCATACTCATTCACGGTAACAAGTCATATAATCGTAACTTTAATTATGGCTCTATTTATATTCATAGCTGTAACAATAATTGGTTTTATAAAGCATGGTTTTAAATACTTGAGTATATTTGTGCCAAGTGGAGTCCCGGCTGTGCTTTTGCCTCTAATCACTATCATAGAAATTATTTCATATCTTAGTAGACCAGTGAGTTTATCAGTAAGATTATTTGCAAACATGATGGCAGGTCACACAATGTTAAAAGTTTTCGGAGGTTTCGTTGTAAGTTTAGGAATATTAGGTGGTTGGTTACCGCTTAGTTTTTCAGTGGCATTAACAGGGTTGGAGATTCTAGTAGCTTTTCTACAAGCGTATGTTTTTGCAATATTAACCTGTATCTATTTGAATGATGCATTAAATTTACACCATTAAACAAAAAAGGAGGAAAAATGGAGTTAGAAGCAGCAAAAATGATTGGAGCAGGTCTGGCTGCAATCGCATTAGCTGGAGCTGGTGTAGGTATCGGAATTATTTTCGGTAACTACCTATCTGGAGCAATGAGAAATCCATCAGCAGCTCAAAAACAATTCCCTAATCTATTGTTGGGATTTGCTTTAGCAGAGGCAACTGGATTATTTGGACTTGTAGTGGCTTTAATTATTTTATTTGCATTTTAGTAAATTAAATATGAAAAGTTTTCTAAGTTTATTAATAGCGTTTGTAGCTATAAATACTGAATTGTTTGCAGCTGAGGCTGGAATGCCTCAGCTGGATCCAACGTATTGGGCTTCTCAAGCATTTTGGTTGATATTAGTATTTACAATTCTTTATATTTCGATATCGAAATTTTACTTACCAAAAATTAAAGATAACTTAGATAATAGAGAAAATAAAATTAAAGAAGACCTAGAAAACGCAAATAAATTCAAAGAAGAGTCTGAAGCGAAATTAAAAGAGTATGATTTAATCTTGGAAAACGCTAAAAAAGAAGTTTTAAAGATACATTTTGAATCTAAAAGTACTTTAGATAAGGATATTCAATCAAAAAAAGAATCAATGGAAAAAGAAATAGAGAAAGAAATTTTAAAAGCACAAAAAGAAATTTCAGAACTAAAAAAAAATTCTATATCCTCTATTCAGATTATCTCAGGAAGTATTGTATCTAATATTATTGAAAATATCTCAGGCGATAAACTTAATGAAAGCAGTATCAAAGCCACAGTTGAGGACGTTTCCAAAAAAAATATGAATAAATTCTTATGATAATGGATGCAACTTTTTGGGTAACTGTTTCTTTCTTTATTTTTTTGGGAATACTAACATATTTCAAGATTCCCCAAAAAATTAAAGAAGCTCTAGAACAAAATATTTTAAACATTAAGAACCAAATTAACGAAGCTGAAAAACTAAAAGAAGATGCTAAAAACATTTTAACGGAGCATGAAAAAAAAATTAGTAATTCAAAAAATGAGGTTAGAGAAATGATAGATAAAGCTAGCGAAGATGCAGAAAAAAATGTCATTAGAGTTAATAAAGAGTTTCACGATTTAATGGAAAATAGGAAAAAAAATGCTGAAGAGAGAATTAGACAGCTTAAAAATCAGGCTGAAAAGGATATTAAGAACGCATCAGTGAAAATAGCCATAGAGTCAGTCGAAAAATTGATAAAAAACTCAATGGATAAAAGCAAATTAGATAAAATTTATACCTCTAGCATCGAAGAAACAAAATTAGCACTTAAGAAGAAATCTAGTTAGAATAGGCCATTAATATATGGCAAAAAAAACAACTGTTATAGGTTCTGGTTTTGGAGGATTAGCTGCCGCGTTAAGATTAAAAGCTAAAGGCCATAAAGTTACTTTAGTTGAAAAACATCCTGATCTAGGTGGCCGGGCAAGAGTTTTTAAAAAAGATCAGTTTATTTACGATGGCGGTCCAACTGTAATAACTGCTCCATATCTATTTGAAGAATTGTTTTCACTATTTAATAAAAATATTTCTAATTATGTAGAAATAGTACCTTTAGATTTATGGTACAGATTTGTATTCAGTAATGGGGATACATTCGATTACAACGGAGATGATAAATCTATGGAGGAACAAGTCAAAAAATTTAATTCTAATGATTATGAAGGATATAAAAATTTAGTTAATTTTACTGAAAAAATCTTTGATAAAGGTTTTACAGATTTATCTGACAAACCTTTTAATAATTTAGTCTTTATGATGAAACAAATTCCATCTTTATTAAAATTAAAAAGTTATAAGTCAGTCTATGGTTTAGTTTCGAACTATATCTCTAATGAAAAATTAAGAAGAGTGTTTAGTATGCACCCTCTTTTAGTGGGTGGAAATCCTTTTAGTACTACTTCGATATATACATTGATTTTATTTTTAGAAAAAAAATGGGGTATTCATTACTCAATGGGTGGAACAGGAAGTGTTGTTAAAGCTTTGGAAAAACTAATGATCGAGGAAAATATTAAAATAATCAAAAATGCTGAAGTTACTGAAATAATTACCGAAAACAAAAAAGTTAAGGGCGTTAAAATAAATAATTCAAAAATAATAAATAGCGATTACGTAATTTGTAATTCCGATCCCCCGAATGTGTATAATAACTTGATTAAATCAAAGGAAGATTATGATTTTTTATTTAAACAAAAAATAAAAAGAATGGATTATTCAATGGGATTATTTGTTTATTATTTTGGCTCGAAAAAAAAATATAGCGATGTTGCTCATCATACAATTTATTTTGGAGAGTCATATGAAAAACATCTTGATAAAATTTTTGAAAAAAAAATACTTTCTGATGATGTAAGCTATTATTTACATCGGCCATCCGCAACAGATCCCAATATGGCTCCCATAGGCCAAGATGCATTTTATGTATTGGTTCCAGTCCCAAATAATTTATCAAAAGTAAATTGGATCGAAGAAGGTGATAAATTTAAAGATTTAGTTTTAGATAAAATGGATAAAACTGTTTTACCTGGTATAAAAGAGAATGTAGTAAGTGATTTCTATTTAACACCTGACTACTTCGAAATAGATCTTGCAACTCTTTATGGATCTGGATTTTCAATTCAACCAAAATTTTCTCAGTCGGCTTATTTCAGATTTCATAATCAATCTGAAATATATAAAAATTTATACTTTGTAGGTGCTGGCACACATCCAGGCGCTGGAATGCCCGGAGTTCTATCATCCGCAAAAGTTTTAGACAATTTATTTTAATGAAAACTAATTTATTAAAAAAACACGCAAAATCTTTTTATTGGGCAAGTTTTTTTCTTTCTAGAAATACATTAGACAAATGTTCATCTTTATATAATTTCTGTAGAACATTAGACGATATAGTTGATGATGATAATAATCTAAGCGTAAAGAAAGGAATTTTCTCAAAATTTAAAAAAGATTTTGAGAATAAAAATCTAGACAATCAAATTATTAAAGATATGTGGTCACTCATTGAAAGTGAGGGTATTTCTTATCAAATTGTTATAGATTTATTTGATGGAGTCGAAACAGACTTGGAGGAAAAAGTAGTGATTAATTCAAAAAAAGATTTACTTGTTTATTCTTACAGAGTTGCCGGAACAGTTGGATTAATGATGTCAAAAATAATGAAAGTAAAAAATAAGGAGGCTCTAAAAGGTGCAATTGATCTTGGTATAGCCATGCAACTTACTAATATTGCTAGAGATGTTTGTGAGGATAAAGCGCGTAATAGACAGTATATTGAACACGATTTTTCATCAATTCGATCAACTATAAATGAGTCTCTAGCATTTTACGAAAAATCATTTACTTCTATAAGCAGTATACCAGTAAAATCAAGATTTTCAGTTATTGTTGCAAGAAGAGTTTATAGAAAAATAGGTGACTACATTCTCAAACAAAAAAACATAGATAATTACAATAAAGCCGGTAAAATCTATATTCCTGTATTTGAAAAGTTAATTCAGACTTTTTTATCTATTATTGACTTTATTAAGTTGTTATTCCTAAAAAATTTAAATTACGACAATCAATTAAATCATAATATTTTAGAACAAGAGATTAATTTGAATGAAAGAATTTGATTATATTATTATTGGAGGTGGATGCGCAGGTTTATCTTTGGCCTATGAGCTTGAAATAAATGATAAGTTAAAGGAGAAAACCTTAGCAATAATTGAAACTCGTGAGGAGTATAAGAGAGACAAAACTTGGTCATTCTGGAAAGTATTTGATCATAATTTTGAAGATTGTGTAATTAAAAGCTGGAATAATTTTACAATAAATACTTCTGAAAACTCTAATGAGTTAACAAATAAAAAATTTCCTTACCAAAGTGTCGATAGTGGAAAATTTTATAAAAAGATAAATTCCAAACTCTCCACAAATCCCAATATAAATTTTTTCAAAGATCTAAACGAAGTCAATTCGGAAAATTCAATAATTTTTAATAGTATTTTTGAAAAAGAACTTGATGAATCTGAGTTATGGCAACATTTTCAAGGTATCGAGATAGAGACGCCTAAGAACATTTTCGATGAGGAAATAATAAACTTAATGGATTTTAATTGTGATCAGAGAAAAGATGTACATTTTTTCTATACATTGCCATTCAGTAAAAATAAAGCTTTAATTGAGACTACTTGGCTATCAAATTTGGCGGATCAGAGCCTCAGAGATTATGACCTTCAGCTAGAAAATTATATTGAGAATAATCTGGGTATAAAAAACTATAAAATAAATTTTACTGAAAAAGGAGCTATACCACTCTTTTCTCCATCATTGAGAAAAAATAATAAAATAATTAATATTGGATCGGCTGGAGGAATGACTCGTTTAAGTACAGGTTACACTTTTTTGAACATTCAAGAACATAGTCGTTATATTGTAAAAAACATTGACAATATTAATAAAGTAAAAATATTTTCCTTAGGAAAAAAATATCAATTTTTAGATAAAGTATTTCTAAAAGTATTAAGAAAACATCCCGAAAAGATGCCAAAAATTTTTTTTAATATGTTTAAAACTTCTTCAAAAACAATTATAAAATTTTTATCAAATAAGAGTAATATTATTGAAGATATAAATATTATTAGCAAGATGCCAAAATTAATTTTTTTAAGAGCATTGTTTAATTAATGGAAAATATAAACTTTAAGCACTCAATTATATTTTTTAATTTTTGTATTTTAATAAGTCCTCTTTATTTAATACTAAATTTTGAACCAATTATATTTTGCTTCTTTTTAATTTTAATTTTGGGAATTTCTCACGGTGCATTAGATAATATCAAAGGAAAAAAGCTTTTAAAATTATTTGGATACAAACAAACTATATCCTTTTATCTTGTCTATGTATTAATTTCATCATTGATAATAATATTCTGGTTGATATTTCCTAATACAATTTTATTATTATTTTTGATTGTGGCCGCCTATCATTTTGGAAAAGAAGATACAGTATTTTTTTTTAGAAAAAAATTTTTCATATCTGAGGGTTTGTTCTTCTTGAAAGGATCAACAGTAATTATGGCTCCACTATTATTAAAGAGAGAAGAAACTAATGAAATATTTAGGATTCTAAATTTTAAAGTTTTTGAAACAGGATTATTTAGTAATGAATTTTTAATCGGAATGTTGTGTCTTGGTTTTTTATCATCTATATACATTTCAAAAAAAGAAAACATTAATCTAAAAGGTATCATGATCATGGACTTCTTTTCTTTAATCATACTAAATCTTTTTTTATCACCTATTCTAGCTTTCACTCTTTATTTTTGTTTTCTCCACTCAATTAGGCATTCGATTACACTTATTTTTGAGCTGGATAGATCTTTCAAACTGGGACTTAAAAAATTTATAATTAAAGCCATCCCTTTAACTTTTGTTACTGCAGTAATATTTTTATTTGCAATATATTTTTTAAATAACTTTTATAAGCTTGATGAGGCCATTTATAAGGTAATATTTATTGGTTTGGCGTCACTTACTTTTCCGCATATATTGTTAGAATATCTTTTAGAAAAAAATGAAAAAAGAACTTAAAATTTATTTAGCGTCACCAAGAGGGTTTTGTGCTGGCGTTAAAAGAGCAATTGAAATAGTTGAAAAATCTATCAACAAATTTGGGGCTCCTGTATATGTTCGTCATGAAATAGTGCATAATAAGCAGGTTGTTGAAGAGTTAAAAGAAAAAGGTGCAATTTTTGTTGATGAATTATCTGACATAGATGACGCAAATAGACCTGTAATTTTCTCAGCTCATGGAGTACCTAAGTCAGTCCCAGAAGAGGCTAAATTAAAAAATTTATCCTTTGTAGATGCAACTTGTCCATTAGTTTCAAAAGTTCACAGAGAGTCGGAACAATTAAATAAAAACGGTTTCGATATATTATTAATTGGACATAAGAATCACCCTGAAGTCATTGGAACAATGGGTCAGCTTCCAAAAGGATCGATTAAACTAATTGAAACAATAAATGATGTTGAGCTTCTTAGAGAAAATGATTTTAAAAAACCTCTGGCATATATTACTCAAACAACTCTGTCCGTTGATGATACAGCTGAAATAATTGAAGCTCTTAAAAAAAAATTTCCGAAAATTAAAGACCCTATTAAAGAAGATATATGTTACGCAACTACTAACAGACAGTCCGCAGTAAAAGAGATAGCTTCCAAGTGCGATATGTTTTTTGTGGTGGGTAGTCGTAACTCTTCTAATTCTGTAAGATTAGTAGAAGTTGCAAAAAAAGCAGGTTGTAATAATTCTCATTTAATGCATTCTGAAAAAGAAATTCCTTTTAATGAAATAAAAAATTCTGAAATTATCGGAATATCTTCTGGAGCGTCTGCACCAGAAAAACTTGTTCAAACTTTGTTGAACAGTTTAAAAAAAGATAGGAATGTTTCTATTGAAGAAGTAGTAGTTGCGGAAGAAAAGGTTGTATTTAAATTGCCGAAAGAACTCAATTAATGGCTGTCTATACAAAGTTAAATCAAAAAAAGATTGAGGAAATATTATCTAATTATAATTTGGGTAACTTGGACTCATTCAGAGGAATTGAAGAAGGTATTGAAAATACAAACTATTTTTTATCGGTAAATAAAAAAAAATTTATATTAACTATTTATGAAAAAAGAGTTAAATCTACTGATCTTCCCTTTTTTTCTAATTTAATGTCATCTTTAAACAGAGCAAGCTTTAAATGCCCTGCTCCTATTTCTAATAATAATAATGAAACTATTACAAATTTCGGGGAGAAAAAATTAATGATCGTCTCATTTCTTGAGGGAAAGGCAAAACAAAATTTATCTCCAGCCAATTGTAAATCGATCGGATCTGAAATAGCTAAAATGCATGAGCTTACAAAAAATTTAAAATTAAAACGACAAAATGACCTGTCCGTAAATTCATGGAGAAAATTATTTAATTCAGTTAAAGATAAGTGTGAAAATATACATAAAGATTTGCCAAAATTAATTGAGGAAAATCTTAATGATGTTGAAAAAAATTGGCCAAAAAATCTGCCAAGAGGAATAATCCATGCAGATTTATTTCACGATAATATTTTTTTTATTCAAGATAAATTTAGTGGTGTCATTGATTTTTATTTTTCTTGTGAAGATTTTTTTGCTTTTGAAATCGCTATTTGCTTTAACGCTTTGTGTTTTGATGGCCTAAAAAATAATTTAAGTTTTAATGTTACTAAAGCAAAGAATTTAATAGATGGATATACATCAGTAAGAAAATTATCTGACGAAGAATTGAATAATATTAAGGTTTTATCTCAAGGCGCTGCTTTGAGATTCTTGCTAACTCGAGTATTCGATGCATTAAATAAAGTAGAAGGAGCAATAGTTAAAGTTAAAGATCCAATGGAGTATTTAAAAAGATTAGAATTTCATAAAGATGCAAAAAATCATGAGGATTATTTCTTTTAATGAGATTAAAAATTTATACTGATGGTGCTTGCTCTGGAAATCCCGGGAAAGGAGGTTGGGCGGCAATCATACTAGATGACTCTAATCAATCAAGTATTTCTGGAAGTGAAAGTAATACAACTAATAATAGGATGGAATTAATGGCTACAATTATGGCATTAAAAAAAATAAAAAAGAAATCAGAGATTACAATTTTTACTGACTCGAAATATGTGAAAGATGGAATAACTGATTGGATTAAAAAGTGGAAAGTTAATAATTGGAAAAGTTCAAACAAGAAACCAGTTAAAAATAAAGATCTTTGGATTAAATTGGATAATGCTTGTCTAAAACATAAAGTTACTTGGAAGTGGGTTAAGGCGCACGCTGGCAACAAATATAATAATCTTGTTGATGAATTGGCAGTTTCGAAAACTAAATAGATTTTAAAAAACTTTCAGCTGAAGATAATTCGCAAGTAGCTGTCTCTTTCTCTTCCTCTATTTTTTTAACTTCACCATTTTCCACAAGCATAGTATATCTATTTGATCTTATTCCTAAACCTTTTTCAGATTTATCTACTTCTGCTCCAATAGCTTTTGTAAATTTAAGAAAGGGATCACCAGCCATGAAAATTTTACTTCCAGCATTTTGATTTTCACCCCAGGCCTTCATAACATTGGGATCATTCACAGCGATACATATAATTTTAGTAATTCCTTTTTGATTAGCTAAGTCGTAATTTTTTATATACCCAGGAAGATGAAGAGCTGAGCAAGTTTTAGTAAAAGCTCCAGGCATACCTAAAATAATAGTCTTACCTTTACAAAGATCTAAAATATCAATTTTTTTTACATCATTATTTTGGTCAAGATAAAATAACTCCGAGTTAGGTAGTTTGTCCCCTATTTTTATTCTCATTGAATTTTGCCCAAAATATAATTTTTTACTTCTGAATTTGAATTCCCAATAATATCAAATGTTTCCTTTTTATCCATATTCAATTTTAAATGTTCAGGTGATTCTAAGTTTTTTCCTATAGCTTTTTTTATTGTATCGCTGAATTTGTAAGGATGAGCTGTACCAAGAACAACTATATCTCCTAAATTTTTAAAACTTTTTGCTGCTCCTACACCAGTAGCAGTATGAGGATCAATTATAAATTGATGTTCTTTATATATTTCATCGATTATAGATACTGTCTCTTCATCTGTAACTTTTACTGCTTCAAAATCTTTTTTTATTTTATCGATTTCATTTTTTTTCTAAATTAAATAAATTTTTTGATGACAGATAATTCATTAATGACCCTACCTTACTATCGTTTTCATCTAATATATAATAAAGTAGCCTCTCAAAATTGCTAGCAACTTGGATATCCATGCTTGGTGTGATGGTTGCTTTCACTGTATCAGGTTTATATTCACCTGTATTAATAACCCTCTGTAAAATATCATTTTTATTTGTAGCAACTATAAGTTTATTAATTGGTAAACCCATTTTTTTTGCTACATATCCAGCATAAATATCTCCAAAATTTCCAGTTGGCACTGAAAAACTAATATTGTTTTTTTTTAATTTGAAGAAAGAGTAGAAATAATAAACAATCTGACAAACAATTCTTGCCCAATTGATAGAATTTACGCCAGACATATTTATTTTTGTTCTAAAACTATCTTCATTAAAAAGCTCTTTAACTATTTTTTGACAATCATCAAATGAACCCTCAATAGCTATATTGTAAATATTAGCTCCACCAATTGTTGTCATTATTTTTCTTTGAATTTTGGAAATCTTATTATTAGGATGCAGAACAAAAAGATTTATATTTTTTCTATTGCTTAATGCTGCTATAGCCGCTGAACCTGTATCGCCTGATGTAGCAACTACGATATTTACAGTTTTATCTTTTGCGACTTCTAAGTAGTCATACATATTTCCAATTACTTGCATTGCAATATCTTTGAAAGCTAAAGTGGGTCCATGATAAAGTTCGAGAAGATTTATATTTCCCATTTTTTTTATATTTACGACCTCTTTTTCTTTAAAACTACTATAGGATTTTTGTATTAGTGAATTAAGCTCTTTCTTTTTAATTTCATCTGAGCAAAAATTAAAGATAATTTCTGTTGCAAGATCATTATAACCTAGCTCACTTAAATAATTAAGTTCTTCTTGATTATACTTCTTTATTTCATTAGGTAAAAACAGTCCTCCACCTGGTGCAAGACCTCTTAAGAAAATGTCTTTAAAACTAAATTTTAAAGATTTGTTCCTAGTACTAAAATAATTCATTTTTTTCTTCTAAAATATAAATAATAAAAAATTATAGAGATTGATATTGCATACCACGTTATAGCATATTTAAGGTGATTATTTGGCACGTCTATACTAATCTTTTTAGGTGCAGGTGACTTAGCCTGATTATCCTCTAAAAAAATTACAAACTCATTAAATTGCTCTCCCGTAGCTTCTTTTAAATCTTCTAAATTTAATGAAAACCAAATATTATTTGATATGTCGTTGTCTGGTTTAAATATGCTTGGTTTGTATATTTCTCTTAAAAGACCAATTATTTCTCCATCATTTTTTACTTTAAGATTTATTTTTGGACTGCCTTTAAGTTCTTTTTTAATCCATCCTCTGTTTATTAAAATATTTTGATTTTTATCTGTTCTAAAAGGGGTAATTACATCGTATCCAGGTTTTCCACTATCATTCAAGCTATAAAGGTAAATTTGCTTATCAAAATTAAATTTTCCTTTAGCGCTTACTCTCTGATAATTTTTCTTAATTGAATTAGAATACTCTATTGGTTTAGAGTCTAATCCAAAAGTAATTTCGCTTATTAGTTCTAACTTCCATTGCAATCTATAAAGTTGCCAAGTTCCTAAAGCACAAAATACTGTTACAAAAAAAATTACGAAAAGTTGAAATAAAAATGCTCTTTTCAATTTGAGATTAGCTTCCCCAAATATAGATAGCAGCAAATAAGAATAACCAAACTACGTCAACAAAATGCCAGTACCAGGCTGCTGCTTCAAATCCAAAATGGTGTTGGGGCGTCGAGTGGCCTCTCATTGATCGAAACAAACAAACTGCAAGAAAAACTGTTCCGACAATTACATGAAAGCCATGAAATCCAGTCGACATATAAAATGTGGATCCATAGATTCCACCATCTAAAGTAAATGTTGCGTGATGATATTCATAAGCTTGAAAACAAGAAAATATAAATCCTAAAAATACTGTTGCGATCAGACCATTTACTAATCCTTTTCTGTCATTATCTAACATTGCATGATGCGCCCACGTGACCGTAGTCCCTGATAACAATAAAATTAGAGTGTTGATTAATGGTATATCCCAAGGATCAAAAGTTTTAATATCTGCTGGTGGCCATATACCTCCTATAGAGTCTGGTGGAAATAAACTTGCATTAAAGAAAGCCCAGAACCACGCAACAAAAAACATTACTTCGGAGGCAATAAATAGTGTCATACCGTACCTGTGACCAATTTGAACTACAGGCGTGTGATGACCTTGATGCTCTGCTTCTTCTATAACATCTCTCCACCACATAAATGCTCCATAAACTACTAAAGCAAAACCAATTAATAATAACCAGAGGGCTTTAGAGTGGAAGTAATAAACTGCTCCAAAAGCTAAAACTAAAGTTGCAAATGAAACATAGATCGGCCAAGGGCTTGGATCAACTAAATGGTAATCGTGTTTTGGTTTTTCTGCTGACATTATGTATTACTCTTTTCGTAATAGCCTGATGAAAAAAAAGTAAAAGACAAAGTTACATCAGACATATTTTTAGTTTTATTATCATCAACGACTTTAGGATCCAAGAAAAATGTTAACACGAACTCTTTTTTTTCACCTGGTTGTAAAGTTTGTTTTTCAAAACAAAAACAACCTATCTTATTCAGATAAATACCAAATGGTGATGGAGACACATTAAATGTTGCTGACCCTGAAGAAATTTGATTACTAGGATTTTCAACATTAAATTTAACTGTATGAACTTCACCTGGTTTTAAGTTTAAAGTGTTCATCTCAGGATAAAATTTCCAATCTAAAGTACTATTAATGTTTGTATCAAATCGCATTTTATAGTCTTGGTTTACTATAATTTTTGGAATTTCTTTGTCAGTAGCGTTTTGAGTAGTGCCGCCGAATCCTGTTACTCTGCAAAACAAATCATATAAAGGAACTGCTGCAAAAGACAATCCAAGCATTAGTAAAAATATTGATACTAAAGCAATAGGTGTTAAGTTTTTTTTGCTTATATTCATTATATTTCTCGATTATAGATTCCAATATTATAGAAAGTTAATATAAATAAAAAAATCATAAATAAGATTAATATTAAAGCTGTTATTAAATTTTTTTTCTTTTTATTCATCATGTTACTTTTAAAAAATTATCAATTAATATAATTAAGAAAATAAAAAATAAATAAAAAATTGAGTATATGAAAATTTTTCTCGCTATTTTATTTGAAATACTTGCTATTTTAGACCTATATAATCTTAAACATAAATAAATATAGTATGCAGACATCATAGAAGATGCGACTAGATAAAATACGCTAGCAAAATTTAAAAAGTAAGGTGCAATTATTGCAGGTAACATCATTAAAGCATAAACAAGTATATTTACTTTTGTTGTTTTTGTTCCTGAAATTATAGGAAGCATTGGAATTTTCGCTTTTTTATAATCACTTGATTTATATAAACTTAACGCCCAAAAATGTGACGGTGTCCATAAAAAAATAATTAAAAATAAAACTAATGGCTCAATAGAAATACTTCCAGTTGCTATTGTCCATCCAATAACAGGTGGTAATGCTCCAGCAGCACCGCCTATGACAATATTTTGCGGAGTTTTTCTTTTTAACCAAATTGTATAAATGAAAAAATAAAAAGCAATTGTTGATGCTAATAAAATCGCAGAAATTACGTTAGCTGAAAAGTAAATGATGCTTACTGACGAAGCTGATAAAATTATACCAAAACATAAAGCTTGATTTTTTTTAACTTTTCCAGTTGGGATTGGTCTTAAACAAGTTCTGCTCATTAAAGCATCTAAATCTGACTCATACCACATATTAAGAGTTCCAGCAGCTCCGGAGCCTATTGCTACTGCTAAGAGAGAAATACAAGCAGAAATAAAATCTACATTGATTGGAGCAATCAATAAACCAACCATACAAGTAAATAAAACAAGAGACATTACTCTAGGTTTCATTAAGTTAAAGAATGAGCTCAGGTCTAATGCTAAACCAAGTTTAGAGTTTCTAGGTTTTATACTTATCTGGCTCAATTTATTTTACTTTAGGTAGCTCTTCAAAAGTATGGAATGGTGGCGGTGATGACACTGTCCATTCTAGAGTTGTAGCTCCTTCTCCCCATGGATTTTGTTCAGCTTTTTTCTTTTTCATAAAAGCATACAAAAGATTTAATAAAAATACCGCTAAACCAATAATAGAAATATACGAGCCAATCGAAGAAATATAATTCCAACCAGCAAATGCATCTGGATAATCAGCATATCTTCTTGGCATCCCTGCTAATCCTAAGAAATGTTGAGGAAAGAATATCAAGTTGACTCCAATGAATGTTAACCAAAAATGTAGTTTGCCCAGAAATTCTGAGTATTCATAACCTGTCATCTTGCTAAACCAATAATAAAATCCTGCAAAGATTGCATACACAGCACCCATTGATAATACATAGTGGAAATGCGCTACAACATAATAAGTGTCATGAAGTGCTGTATCAACACCTGCATTTGCCAGAACAACTCCAGTTACTCCTCCTAAAGTGAATAAGAAAATAAAGCCAATAGCCCATAACATAGGAGTCTGAAAGCTTATAGAACCACCCCACATTGTTGCTATCCAAGAAAAAATCTTAATTCCAGTTGGAACTGCAATAATCATTGTTGCTGCCAAGAAATAGGCTTTTGTATCCGTGTCTAATCCAACAGTGTACATGTGATGAGCCCAAACGACAAAACCAACTACTCCAATAGCCACCATGGCATAAGCCATTCCAAGATAACCAAACACAGGCTTTCTTGAAAAAGTTGAAACAATATGGCTTATCATTCCAAAACCTGGCAAAATTAAAATGTAAACCTCTGGATGACCGAAAAACCAAAATAAATGTTGGAATAAAACTGGATCTCCACCTGTTTGAGCCTCGAAGAAAGCAGTTCCAAAATTTCTATCAGTTAAAAGCATTGTTATAGCACCTGCTAAAACTGGAAGTGACAATAAAAGTAAAAATGCTGTTACTAAAATTGACCATGAGAATAATGGCATTTTGTGTAAAGTCATTCCAGGAGTTCTCATATTTAAAATAGTCGTGATAAAGTTTATTGCTCCTAAAATTGAAGAAGCTCCCGCTACGTGTAAGCTTAAAATCGCTAAATCCATTGCAGGACCTGGCTGACCAGTTTTTGATGATAAAGGTGGATAAATTGTCCAACCTCCCCCTACTCCTTTCGCGCCTGGAGGGCCATCAACAAAAATTGAGACTAATAATAAAATTAGAGCGACGGGTAATAGCCAAAAAGAAATATTGTTCATCCTTGGGAATGCCATATCTGGTGCACCAATCATTATTGGAACAAACCAATTACCAAATCCACCGATCATCGCTGGCATTACCATAAAAAAAATCATGATTAGGCCGTGACCAGTTACTAAAACATTATATAAATGATAATCGCCTCCAAGAATTCCATCTCCTGGATGCATTAATTCCATTCTCATTAAAACTGAAAACGCGGATCCAATTAAACCAGCAATTATAGCAAAGATAAGATACATTGTTCCAATGTCTTTATGATTAGTTGAATAAGCCCATCTCTTCCAGCCTGTTGGATTATGATGATGCTCGTGATCTGCAGTTGTTGCTGACATTATTTTATCTCCTTAATTTTTTTAACAATTTTAATATTATTTTTAATTTCTTCTTTGGCAAATTTAACTTTAGCCTCCTCTAACCATTTATTATACTCGTCTTCAGTCACAACATTTACTGTAATTGGCATGAAAGCGTGTTTAATACCACATAGTTCAGAACACTGGCCATAGAAAGTTCCAGTTCGATCAGCCTTAAACCATGTTTCATTTATTCTTCCAGGAATTGCATCTCTTTTGACCCCAAAAGATGGAAGTGCCCACGCATGTAAAACATCATTTGCAGTTATCATCACTTTTACAACTTTATTTACTGGAACATAAACTGCATTATCAACCGCTAATAATCTAGGTTGATTTTCTTTTAAATCTTTTTCATCAATCATGTATGAATCAAAAATAATATTTTCATCTGGGTATTCATAACCCCAATACCACTGATATCCGATAGCTTTAATTGTTACATCTGCTTTTGGTATTTCATCTTGCGAGTATAAAACTTTAAATGAAGGAACAGCCATAACAATTAAAATTAAACACGGGACTAACGTCCAAATAACCTCGATTAATGTATTATGGCTTGTAGTAGACGGCACTTGATTCTTAGAAGCTCTGTATCGTACACAAACATATAAAAGTAAAAATAAAACAAATACTGTGATAGCTGTAATTATTGGTACTAGCATATAGTCATGAAACCAAACAATATCGTCCATACTTTTTGAAGCTGACTTTTGAAAACCTAATTGCCAGTCCTTAGGCTCATTAGCTAAGATTGCTGTTGGCCATATGAAGAAAAGTTTGTAAGCAATTTTTCTAATCATGAGTTTTTATACAGTTTTTAGATGATTTCACAATTTCAATTAATGCGACAATTAATGAAAGTTATTGATAAAATTTATCATAGAAATAGCGCTTATTACAGCAGTATCAGACCTTAGAATGTTTCTAGATAATCTAAAAGGTTTTACTTTTGTATTTCCGAGGATAGTCTCCCGTTCTTGAGGTGAAAAATCACCCTCAGGACCAATTAAAACATTTAAAGATTCTTTACTTTTTAAATCTTCATTTTTTAAATTTTCATTTGAATTAACATCAGCAAATAAAAGTTTAGAACCAGCCTCTAAATTTTGTAAAAAATCTTTTAATTTTACTACTGCTAAAATTTCTGGTGGTACTAGTTGATTTGATTGTTCCGTAGCCTCTATTACTATTTTTTTTGCTCTATCAAAATTTAATTCTTTAACTTCAGTTCTTTCTGAAATTATTGGAATTATCTTTCTTACGCCAAGTTCAGTAGCTTTTTGAAGTATATTTTCCATTGGATTTTTTTTAACTAAACAAATCGCAAGGTTGATTTTAGATGAAATAGTTGCTTGTTTTATTCTTTTTAAAAATTTAACTTCAACTCTATTTTTTTCTAGATAAATAATCTCACTTTTCCACTCACCATTTTTATTAAAAAAATTTATTTCAGCCCCTCGCTTTAATCTTAAAACATTTACAATATAGTGTGTGTGTTCTTTTGTAACCAGACCAGTGGTATTTTCAACTATACTGTTAGGGTAATATAATCTAATATTCATAAATAATATAAAGTACTAAGTTAATTTTTTATTAAAGGAGTTTATCATGGCAAAAGGTCAAAGGGCAGGAGAATCTCCAATCGGTGTGCACGTTGTTCAAGGAAAATCTTATTATTGGTGTGCTTGTGGAAAAAGTTCTAAACAGCCATTTTGTGATGGTTCGCATAATGGCACGGAATTTAAATCAGTAGTTTTTAAAGCGGATCAATCAAAAAAAGTTTTTTTCTGCACATGTAAACAAACTAATGACCAGCCTTTATGTGACGGCTCTCATAACATTAAATAAATTATGAATACAAAGGCTTTGGTTTTTGATGCTTACGGAACACTGTTTGATGTAAATTCAGCAGCTAAAAGATGTAAGGATAAAATTGGAAAAGATTGGGAAAATTTCGCAAATTTTTGGAGAACTACTCAACTTGAATACACTTGGTTGAGAACTTTAATGAAAAAACATAGAGACTTCTGGAAAATTACTGAAGATAGTTTAGATAAATCTATGAAAGTTTTTAATATTGATAAAAGTATGAAAAATGAGTTACTAAACCTTTATAAAGTTTTATCTCCCTACCCTGAAGTAAAAAAAGTTTTAGAAAGTTTAAAAAATCAAAAATTTAAATTAGCTATACTTTCTAACGGGACCCCTGCTCTTTTAGATGAATTAGTTTCTAGCAATAATTTGAATAATTTATTTGATGATCTTTTTTCAGTTGAAGAAGTAAAGGTTTTTAAACCCGACTCAAGAGTTTATGAAATACCAATAAAGAAATATAATATCAAAGCTGAACAAATTACTTTTTTAAGCGCTAATACATGGGATGTTTCAGGTGGTGGAAACTTTGGTTATAATTCTGTATGGGTTAATAGAAATAAAGCAAAATTTGATATTCTTGATTATCAGCCAAAAAATGAGGTAAACAACTTAACGCAGCTACTTGATATACTTTGAACAACTAGTATATATTTTTTTATGTCTAAAATAATAGAAGTAAAAAAAATTGTGAAAGCCCAAAGCGCATCCGATGGAGCAGGGGTTAAATTAAAAAGAAGTATAGGGACCCCAGAGGCAGATTATATTGATCCTTTCTTGATGCTTGATGAGTTTGGGTCCGAAAATAAAGATGACTATATAGCTGGGTTTCCTCCTCATCCTCATAGAGGAATAGAGACAGTGACTTACATGTTAAATGGAGAATTTGAACACCAAGATAGTACAGGAGCTAAAGGAGTAATGGCTTCTGGAGATGTCCAATGGATGAAAACTGGAAGAGGAATTATCCACTCTGAAATGCCTGCGATGAAAGAGGGAAAATTATTAGGTTTTCAACTATGGATTAATATGCCGGCTAAATTAAAAAAAAATAAACCAGAATACATTTTTATCAAGGGAAATGATCTTGGAACTCATGAAGATAATGAAAAAATAGTTAAAGTTATTGCGGGTAAATACCAAAATGCCGAAGGTCCAGAAAAAAATCATACTGTTGAACCTATTTATTTCCATGTTATTTTAAATGAAGGAAAAGAATTTTTTTGTGATATTCCTGAAGGGCACAACTCTTTTATATACTTGCTTAGAGGTGAATTAAAAATTGGGGAAAAAAATCATAATATAACAACAGACTCAAATTTGATCTTATTAGAACGAGGCACTCGAATTAAAGCTACAGCAAATAAAAAATCTGAGTTCCTTCTAATAGCAGGAAAGCCGATTGGTGAACCAATAGCTAGAGGTGGACCATTTGTAATGAATACAAAAGCTGAAATACTTGAGGCTATTCAAGATTATAATAATGGAACATTTGCTAAATATTAAAAGCTAGAATACGTCCTTTTAAAAGATGCCAAAATCTATAATTATTAAAAATAGTGGAGGTCCTGAAGTGTTAAAGCTTCAAGATGTAAAAGTTGGTTCTCCAGGACCTGATGAAATTAAAGTAACAAATCACGCTATTGGTTTAAATTATATTGACACTTATCATAGATCAGGTTTGTACCCCATCAAGTTACCAAGCGGCATTGGTTTAGAAGCTGCAGGAAAAATAGAAGAGGTAGGATCAAATGTAACAGAATTTAATAAAGGTGATAATATTGCTTATGCTTCAGTTCCACTTGGAGCTTATGCGCAGCAAAGAATTATACCTTCTAAAATTGCAGTTAAAGTACCTGATGGAATTTCTCATGAATTAGCTGCAACTTTAATGACTAAAGGCCTGACCACAAATTATTTACTAACTAAAACATATAAATTAAAGGCTGGTGAAACAGTGTTATTTCATGCTGCTGCAGGTGGTGTAGGTCAAATTTTTGCTCAATGGGCTAATAGTATTGGTGCAAAAGTTATTGGAACCGTAGGATCAGACGATAAAATTAAAATTGCTCAGGAAAACGGCTATTCAAATGTAATTAATTATACCAAAAATGATTTTGCTAAAGAGGTAATGAAAATTACAAATAACGAAGGCGTGCCTGCTGTATTTGACGGTGTAGGTAAGAATACATTTGCTGGGTCTTTATCTTGTCTAAAAGTTAGAGGTATGATGATAAGTTTTGGGAACGCATCAGGTCCCTTGGATCCTATTGATGTCCCTAAAGAAATCCAACCAAAAGGCCTCTACTTAACACGCCCATCAGTTGGCCAGTATTTCACTAATCAAAAAGAACTGCAAGAAGGTGCAAACCAAATATTTGAAAAAGTTAAGTATGGTAAAATTAAGATTAAAATATTTAAAAGATATAAACTTTCTGAGGCGAAGAGTGCACACGCAGACTTAGAGTCTAGAAAATTAATGGGGCCATCAATACTTATACCTTAATGAATAATAAAGTTATATCTCCATGTATAAGTATATGTAAAACTGAGCCTATCACTGGATATTGCTATGGTTGTGCTAGAACTAATGATGAGAAGAAAATTTGGAAGGACGAAAAAACTAGTAATGACTGGAAAAAAGAAAATTTAGATTTAATAAAAAAAAGAATGACGGGGTGGCAGCTTCAAACTTTTAATGAGTCTTATAAAAATAAAATTAAAGAGGGAATATCGTTGTATAAAAAAAATAATTTACCAAAAAAAATTTAAAGGTCTTTTTTCATAGAGTCCATATCACTTAGGTGATACTTTAAGGCCTCGTTAGACATCCTTACTTCCTGTAAAAACAAAAAAATCGAAATTATCATGCACACACAACATAATGCAAAACTTAATCTAGCATAAAAAATTAAATTCAAATAAAGCAGTAATACTGTCAACATATTAAAAAGAAAACCAAAAGAAGAAAAACCCATCACATATTTTAGATAATTAGTTCGTTTGTTTAATACATGTAATTGATTTTCTAATTCTGGTGGAACTTTTTTTTCAAAAGTGTATTTATCGTGCAATTGTCTTATTAGAGCACTTAAAGTATGAAATCTGTTGCTATACATTGTCATCATTAATGGTATAGCAGGAAACATTAAAGCGGCCACTGTGTAATCTATATCCATATCGAATCAAATTGATTATGAAGATAGTGTTTGATATTTACAAGAGATATTTCATGCAACATTTAAAAATTTTCATTGAATTAACTCGCTTAGAAAAACCAATCGGTTTTATGTTACTATTTTGGCCATGTTCTTGGGGTTTAGCCTCTGCGTATAAGATAGATCTAAATTTAAATTTATTTATTTTTTATTTAATTCTATTTTTTTTAGGATCAGTTTTAATGAGAAGCGCTGGATGTATAATTAACGATATTGTAGATAAAGATTTTGATAAAAAGGTAGAAAGAACTAAACTTAGACCTTTGGCTTCAAAAAAAATTTCTGTGAGAAAATCTTTAATTTATGTTTTTTTTCTTTGTGCTTTGGCTTTTTTAATTCTAATTCAATTTAATACTCTTACAATCCTATTAGGTTTAGGGTCTATGTTTTTTGCTTTTACATACCCTTACATGAAAAGAATTACATACTGGCCACAACTATTTTTGGGATTAACATTTAACTGGGGTATAATTATGGGGTGGTCCTCAATTGTTCCAAATATCTCAACAGAAATAATAGTTCTGTATGTTTCGGCCATATTTTGGACATTGGCCTATGACACGATTTATGGAGCTCAAGATATGTCCGATGACGAAATAATTGGTGTTAAATCTACTTCTATAAAATTTAAGAATAATATGAGATTATTTATAAGCATAAATTATTTGATTTCTTCAATTGGATTTCTTTATTTTTTTTGGAATTTCATCGGATTAAATTTTTTAACAATATTTTTAACAATATTTTATTTTACTCTAATTTGGCAAATAATTAAATTTGATAAGAATAATGCTTTGAGTTGCTTAAAAAATTTTAAATTAAATAATTTTTCTGGAATGTTAATATTTATAGCTATACTTTTTAAAAATATATAAATGAAATTTGAAGAATTAAAACAAATATTGCTTAGACTTTATAAAGAGTATGTAAGAAAACATTTAATTAAGATTTTAATTGCTCTATTTTTATCAATATTAGTTGCAGGAAGTACCTCGGCAATTGCATGGCTATTAGATCCTGCAGTAAAAAAGATTTTTATTGAGCAGGATCGTACTTTAGCATGGCTTATACCAATTCTTATAATTGCTGCGTTTACGACTAAAGGCCTTTCCTTATATTTTGCTAGAATGAATGTCATTAGAGTAGGTAATGAGGTTGCTGGTGAAATTCAAAAACAAGTGGCAAATAATATTTTAACATCAGATATTCAAACATTAGATAATAGGCACTCTGGTAAATATATTTCAAATATAATGTTTGATGCCCATCAAATTCAGAATTTAGTAAGCACCGGTGTTTTAAATATTATGAAAGACTCTTTCTCTGTTGTTGCATTGGTTTCACTGATGTTTTATCAAAATTGGAAATTAGCTTTATTTGCGATTTTAATGATGCCGCTCGCGGCAGGTTTTGCCAAAAGCCTTGGTAAAAGAATTGGTAAAGCCGTGGGTCAGGCAGGAGAGTTGTCGGGACAACTTACGAGTTTTTTATCTGAAATTTTTCAAGGATCTAAAATGATAAGGATTTACCAAAAAGAGGACGAGGAAAGTAAAAATGCAGATAAGATTATTCACGATCTAGTTGAAAAAAATATAAAGATTAATAGTGTTTTAGTGCGAGCCACTCCAATAATGGAAACCTTAACTGGCTTTATGATAGCAGGATTTATTTTCTTTTCTGGAAAATTAATTGCTGCAGGAGAATTAGAGGTAAACAATTTTTTCTCATTTCTTGCTGCTATGATGCTTGCATATCAACCAATAAGGTCTTTGGCCACGATAAATATGGCTGCCTATCAAGGTGCAACTGCATTCAAAAGAATTTCAGGTATAATCGATAAAGAAATCAAGATAAAGAATGAGGATTATCTTCCATCTCTTCAAATAAATAAAACTGATATAAATTTTGATAATGTAGGTTTTCAATATACTACGACTAATTCTAAAGCTGTTAAAAATATAAATATTAAAGTAAAAGGAGGCTCTATGTCTGCTTTTGTTGGGCATAGTGGAGCAGGAAAAAGCACAATTATAAATTTACTTCCAAGATTTTATGACCCGCAACAAGGAAAAATATCAATAGATAATCAAGATATAAAAAAAGTATCACTTTATTCTTTAAGAAAAAATATATCTCTAGTTAGCCAAGACATAATTCTTTTTGATGACACAGTAAGAAACAATATTGGATATGCAAATAGTTTAGCCTCGCAAAAAGAGATAAACGATGCTTGTAAATTTGCAGCTGCACATGAATTTATAGAGAAATTACCTATGGGTTATGAAACAAAAATAGGTGAAAATGGTATTAAACTCTCCGGTGGTCAAAAACAAAGAATTTCAATTGCTAGGGCTATCTTGAAAAAATCACCAATAATACTTCTAGATGAAGCTACTTCCTCTTTAGACGCTGACTCAGAACAAATAGTACAAAATGCAATTTTAAATCTAACTAAAAATAAAACTACATTAGTAATTGCCCATAGGCTATCTACAATACACAAAGCTGATCAAATTTTCGTTATTAAAAGTGGAGAGGTTATTAACTCTGGTAATCATGAATATTTGATTAAAAACTGTGAGGAATATAAATCTTTATATGAAAAACAATTAAGATAATTAATGATTTTAATTTATAAATTCTTAACAAATATTTTTTATCCATTTTTCGTGCTCTTCACATTTTTTAGAAAAATAAAAAGAAAAGAAGATCCTTCCAGATATAAGGAAAAGATATATGCAAGTTCTTTTAAAATAAATAGAAAAAAAAACTCTAAATTAATTTGGTTCCATGCTGCCAGTGTTGGGGAGATGAATAGTATTATTCCAATAATAAATGAATTAAAAAAAAATAACGAAAATTTTGAATTTTTAATAACAACTGTAACTTTGAGTTCTGGTAATTTAATTAAAAATAAATTTCAAGATAACAACAATATTCATCACAGATACTTTCCGATTGATGTTGATTTTTTAATTAAAAAGTTTGTAGAAATGTGGAAACCAAATATCGTTTTCTTCGTTGACTCAGAAATATGGCCAAATCTGATAATAAATCTTCATAAAAATGGAATACCATTTTCAATTATTAACGCGAGAATAACAAAAAAAACTTTTAAAAAATGGGTCTTATTTAAAAAAACTGCAAAAGTTATCTTTAGTAAGTTTAAATTA
>CACNAY010000003.1 GCA_902618555.1 uncultured Pelagibacteraceae bacterium | reverse complement strand
AATTCAAATTGGTGCAGTATTAACTAATGACAATTTAGATGAACTAGATCGTTTTGATGCTAGGTGTAGATTAAGCCCTGGAATAATCCCGGAAGCTATGGCGCTGATTGTTAATAAGACTTCACCCACAATGCTAAAAAAGTCTAACCTCTCTCATTATGAAATGATTAGGCAGTTTGTTGAAACACTTAAAAGATGGGGTAAGGCTACTTATATTGGGTTCAATAGTATTGAGTTTGATGAGGAATTTTTAAGGTGCACTTTATTTCAAACACTAGAATATCCCTATATTACTAGCACAAACGGAAACACTAGAGGAGATATCTTAAGTTTGGCGAGAGCAGCTAACTTGTATTACCCAAATACACTTAAAAATTCTAAAAACGAAAAAGGAAACGATGTTTACAAATTAGATCAAATGGCACCATTAAACGGAATTGAACATGGAGATGCACATAGTGCAATAGGTGATGTGACAGCAACTATTGGAATAGCGAAATTAATTTCTAAAAAAGCTCCAAATGTTTGGAAAGCAAGTATGTTGACCATGGATAAAAATCAGTCTTTAGAATTAATTAAAAAAGAATTACTTTTCTGTACCAATGAATACTTTTATGGAAGAAGCAGACCATATGTTCAAACGTTTATCTGTCAGCATCCTCAATATCAATGGCCATTATGTTTTGATTTAAGACACGATCCTTCTCCATATTTGGATATGCCAATTAAAGAATTAACTGTAGCAATGAAAAAACAACCAAAATTCATCAGAACTGTTAGACACAATAAACATCCTGTTATAATGAATCCTTCTTATGGAAATCAATTTGATGAGTACAAACTTATTGGTTCTAAAAAATTGGAGGAAAGAGCTAGAATGATAAAAAATAACGAAGCTTTCGCAGAAAAGGTTTCCTCAGTAAAACGATCTGAAATCGATGAAAAAGAACAAACAAAGTCACAAGAAGATTTATATAATGAGGAAAGTATTTACTCTAAATTTACTTCAACAGAAGATAATAAAATAATGCCAGAGTTTCATAGTGTCGATTGGAGTAAAAAACTCCAAGTTATATCTAAATTTAAAGATGAGAGATTACAATACTTTGGAAAAAAACTTTTGTACATGGAAAAGCCTGAGATTTTAACTAAATCCGACTTCAATTTGATTCACAAAGATATTTCAAAAAAACTCTTGAGCACTAATAATGAAAACTGGAATACAATACCAAGAACTTATTCAGAGATCGATACATTAAGAGCAAAATTTGAAAAAGAAAACCAACCAGAAAAACTTAAAATATTAGATGATATTAACGCATACGTTGAAGATTTAGAAAAATTTTATTCATCTGCGTAGTTGACAAAAAACTAAAAACACTTATTTAAAGGCTATGGCATTTAAAGATTCTACAGACGAAAAATTTAGTGACCAAATAAGCGGAAGTAAACTTTCACTGATTCAATTTTCAGCCTCATGGTGTGGACCCTGTCAGCAACTTAAACCGATAATAGAGAAAATTTCAAATGATATGTCGGATAAAATAGAATGCTATTATCATGACATTGAAAGCCAACCTAATGAGCCAACTAAGTATTCAGTTCGAGGTGTGCCAACAATACTTTTATTCAAAGAGGGGAAACTTTTAGGAACTAAAGTTGGTGCTTCAAGCGAAAAAGACATGCTTGAATTTATTAAACCTCATATTTAATTTTTATTTAAAATATTTCCACAGTTATAAAGACTACCAAAACAAACAATTAATTTTTTTTCTTTACTACTTATTTTTTTAAATGCTTCTGTGAAATTATTACTTTTTTCAACTTCGAATTTATTTTTGACTGCTACTTTATAAAGTTTACTAGCTGAAACCGAGTTGAACTCATTTTCAATGGGCATTGTAACAACCTTTTTAAATACTCCTTTAAACTGTTTAATGAATAAATCTGGTTCTTTATTTTTAGTCATAGCCCAAATTCCATATTTAGGAATTTTTATATTTTTCAAATATGCAGCTAAATTTTTTGCATCAGCAACAGCATGTGCACCATCAATCATGATAGTTTCATTTTTGTGCAGTTTGTTTTTAATTTTCCCTTTATTAAGGTATTGGAATCGACCCTCAAAAGAAAGCAAAGGCAAAGTCTTTTGGATAGTTCTCTTATCTATCTTTAGATCAAGAGCTACTTTTATAGCAAGACAAACATTTTCAAACATTCCTTTAGAATAAACATTTTTGGTATTAAGTTTAATTTTACATTGTCTATCTTGGTAGAAATATTGTTTATCTTTTTTAGTAAGTTTCCAAGTATTTGGATATATAATTTTACTTCTATTACTTTTTAAGTGTGTCTTTATTCTTCTTAAAACATCTGGTGACTGTTTGCCTACATAAATATTTGTAAAATCACTTAGAAAGCCTACATCCTCTTTTATAACTTCATCCAAAGTTTTTCTTTTTAAAAAATTTAAATGTTGTTTATTTATATTTGTGCAAATTTGAAGCTTTGGGAAGTCATGGATATTGTTAGAATCAAATCTCCAGAGAGCACCTGTTTCTTGAATATTATAATCAGCGTTTATTTTTGAAGCATTTATAATGTAAACTAGAGTAAGGCATTCAAAAATTGTTAAGGGAATATTTAATTTCTCTATCTGTTCTATAGTTTCTTTAATTTCCTTATGACTCAAGAACTTATCACCCATGTAAAATCTCTCTCGTATGTCTCTAAGTGAGGGTGAAACGTGTGTTGTTACCTTTTGATTATTTGCCTCAATAAACGATTTCAAAGAAAATAATGTTGTAAACTTTCCGGACTCACCAACCACTGATATTACGTTTTTGAGTTTTTTTTGTGGATGTCCCAATAAGTCTAAAGCAAGTTTAATTCTTTTTAGACCGAAGTTAACAGATTTATTGAAAAGTTTATGATTAGCTAGCTGTTTGTAGAGATTGATCGACTGTGACATTAGACTCTTGTTTAGCCTGAGCTTCTGCCTTTTTCAATAGAACATTTAATAATGTTCCAATAGTTGTATTTAAATATTGTCTTTCAATAATTAGATCTATCCCGCCATGATCTTTTACATATTCCGCTGTCTGAAAATCATCAGGCAGAGTTTCTCTAACTGTATCTTGAATAACTCTTCTACCAGCAAAACCTATTACACTCTTAGGTTCACTTATTAATATGTCACCTAACATAGCCCAAGAAGCAGTTACACCACCTGTTGTTGGATTAGTTAAAACAACAATAAATGGAATATTTTTTTTCTTTAACTCATTAACGGCTAAAGCAGTTCTAGACATTTGCATTAATGCAATTGAGCTTTCGTGCATACGCTGGCCACCAGAACAACTAAAAAAAATGTAAGGCATATTATTTTCGATCGCACGCTGAGCTCCAGCTATAAAAGCTTCTCCAGAAGCTGCACCGAATGACCCACCAATAAATCTAAAATCTTGAGCTCCTACAACAACATCAATACTTTGAACTTTTCCAGTTGAAATTAAAACAGCATCGTCTTGGCCAGTGAGTTTTCTTGCTGCCTTTAAACGATCTGTATATTTTTTTTTATCTTCAAAATTTAATGGATCGTCTTTTGGTAGAGGTGTTTCGATAATTTCAAATTCTTTATTATCAAAAAAAGTTTCAAATCTTTCTTTGCAAGTAAGTTTATGATGTTCTCCACACTTAGGGCAGACTTTTTTGTTGGAATACATATCCTCTGAATAAATTAGATTTTTACAACTACATGTAGTCCAAAGATTTGCCTCTCCTTTAGAAGATCTTTTTTCGAATAATGACTTAATTTTAGGTTTAATAAATTTTGTTATCCAATTCATAAAATTTTATTTTTAAGATTGTACACAACTTTATCTAACTTTGTGACAGGATTTTGTCCCATTTTAACTGAATTTGTTATTATTTTACACAACATACTGCCTACAACTAGCCCATTTGCTGATTTAAGGGAAGAAATAGTTTTATCTGTAATTCCAAAACCAATTACAAGGTTTTTTTTAGGGTTGATTCTTTTTATCTTGTTGTAGTTCTTAAGAATTTTTCTTGCAGATACTTTTAATTTACCACCCGTAGTAGAAAGCATTGATATGTAATAAATCATCTCATGTGAGTCTCTTATAATTTTTATCATCCTTTCTTTTGATGTAGTAGGGGATAAAAGTTGAACAAAAGTTATACCTTTTTTTTTACACTTATTTGCAAAATTTTTGTTTTCTGGATAAGGCAGATCCACAATTATAAGTCCATCCACGCCTGATTTTTTACAATTATTTATAAAATTATTTTCTCCGTGTTGATAAATAAGATTAAAATAACCCATAAGAATTAATGGCTTTTGAGGATTTGTTTTTTTAAATTTTTTCACAATTTGAAAAACATCTTTAAGTTTTATTCCATTTTTTAAAGCCCGGTGAGAACTACCTTGTATCTGACCTCCATCTGCAATTGGAGTATTGTGAGGAAAGCCACATTCAAGAATATCAGCATGTTTTGAAATTTTATTTAGAATTTTGAGTGAATTATCTTTAGTATTATCACCGGCTACAGTGTAGGTAATTAAAGCAGGTCTTTTTTCTTTTTTACAATTTTCAAAAGCTATAGCAATTTTTGACTTCATCTTACATATGACCCTAATTTCTGTCTAATAATGTCTTTATCCTTCATACTATCCCCGCAAGAGTTAACAATGATAACTTCAGAAGATTTTAATTTAGGTGCTAATTTAATTGCTTCAGCAAAAGCATGAGAAGGCTCAAGTGAAGGAGAAATATTTTCAAATTTTGAAACTAGCTGGTATGCTTTAAGAGCTTCCTCGTCACTTGCAGAAGTATATTTAGCTCTTTTTGCGTCTTTAAGAAAACAATGTAAACTTGAAATTCCTGGATAATCTAGCCCAGCAGAAATTGACTCTGTTCTACCTATTTGCCCTTCACTATCTTGAATTACATACTGAGCCGATCCATGAAGTATACCAATCTTTGAACCGTTAGTTAAAGGGGCAGCGTGTAATTTACTATTCTTCGGTCCTCCAGCCTCAATTCCAATAAACTCTGCGTTAGTGTCCATAAATTCATTCCAAAATCCCATAGCGGAGCTTCCTCCCCCAACACAATTTAAAAGTTTAATTCTTTCCGGAACTTTTCCGAACTCTTCTTTTACTTGTATCATTAACTCTCTAGAAATTTGAGCTGTACTCCATGCACAGATTTTTACAAAAATGTTTGGACCTACCGTAGAACCAACGCACATATGTGTTGTATCACAATTAGCAACCCAATAACGCATGCATTCACTCACGGCATCAACAAGCGTCTGACTTCCAGTAGTAACAGGTACAATATCTGCTCCATTTTTTTTCATAGCTTCAACGTTAGGTCTTTGTCTCTTAATATCCTTTGCGCCCATGAAAATTTTACACTTTAGGCCAAATTTTTTAGCAGCCATTGAAAGCATTTTGCCCGCATAACCAGCCCCTGTATCTCCAACAATAAATTTTTTGCCAGCTTTATTAGCAATTAAACAATGCACCGTAGCATTATAAATCTTATGAGCTCCACCATTAGCTTCAGAAACTACTTTTGCATAAATTTGAGCTCCTCCAAGGTAATCTGTCAACTTTTGTAATTTAATAAAAGGTGTTGGTGCCCCAACATAGTTTTTAAAATAAAAGTCTCGTTCCTTTAAGAATTTTTTATCTTTTCTTAATTTTGAAAAAAGTTCTGTTAAATCATCTATTGGTTTCTTCAAAGTTTCTGGTATGAAATTTCCTCCAAATTTTCCTCCATACATGAAGTTTTTGTCGTGTTGATCTATAAGGGGTATACCTTTTTTAATTTTAAAGTTCATTTACCTTTTTAATAAATTTTTTAATTTTTTGATGATCTTTGTATCCTACTTGTTTATCTAATTCTAAGCTACTAGACAAATCACAAAAGCTTACTCCTAAATCAGCGATATTTTCAATATTATTTTGAGAAATTGATCCTGCCAGAGCAAATCTATCACCTTTAGGAATTTTTGAAATTAATTCTTTAGGAAATTCAATAGATTTTTCCATGCCAGGAGTATCGAATAAAATGATATCAGCGTTGTTATATTTCTTGTAATTGTCTATATCTGATTTTTTTTTAACTTTTACAGTTTTGATAATCTTAATACCTTTAGCTCTAATTTCCTCAATTCTTTCTTTCGACTCTGATCCGTGTAGCTGAATATAATCAAAATTATTCAAAACTATATTTTCAATGAAGTCATCTTTGGGATCTACTGTTACAGCAACAAAAAATGATTTTTTTTTATTATAGTTTTTTAATTTTTCAATATCTTTTAAATTCAAATTTCTAGGAGATTTTTCATAAAATACAAAACCTAAGAAAGTTACCCCAAGATCAATGCAAAGTTGTACATCTCTAAGTGGGTGCAAACCACAAATTTTAACCTTCATATTATTCTATTTCTTTAATAAGTTTTTGAATATTCTTTTTTATGTTGCCTTTTGTAAGACTTCGGCCTATTACAAGGGAGGTAGCACCGTTTTGAATAGCATCTTTAGGGGTCATGATCCTTTTTTGATCCCCCTTCAAATCACCAGCCAACCTTATGCCTGGAGTAATTATTTCTTTTTTAAAAACTTTTTTTACAATTTTGATTTCTTGTGGACTACATACAATAGCATCTAAGTTTGCTTTGTTTGCCAACTTAGCTTGTTGAAAAACTAATTTTTTAACATCTTTTTCAAAACCAATTTGTTTAAGAGACTTATTATCTAATGAAGTTAATATCGTAACTCCAACAATTTTAGTGCGGCCAGAAACTTTTTTGGCAGCTCTTATAGCTTTTAATCCTGAGCTAATATGAATAGTAATATAATTCAATTTTAAATCTTTCACAGCTTTTATTGCTGAGGTGCAAGTATTAGGAATATCAAACAACTTGTAATCACCAAAAGTAATTTTGTTTTTTAAATTAGCAACAAATTTTCTGCCATTTTTAGAATTTAAAAACTCTAATCCAAATTTATAACCAAACCTTAATTTTGGAGTTTTAGAATAACTTATTATTTTTTTTACCTTTTTCAGATCCGTAGTATCACAAGCAATAAAGATCTTAGGTTTCATCTATTTATTAATTCTTTGAGTTTTTTACTAGCTTTAAATCTTACTCTATTTTTTTCCGGAACATAAATTAATTCGCCTGTTTTTGGATTACGCGCGGAGTATTTTTCTTTTATTTTTTTTACAAAAAAAGACCCTAAACCTCTCAATTCTATTTTTTTTTTATCGACAAGCGCTTTGTGAATACACTGACAAAAAATATCCAGTATCTCTTCCGAATCTTTTCGATTTAAATTTGGATTTTTTGTCGATAATTTTTTAATAAGTAGTGACTTTGACAATTACTTTTCTTTTTTTGCTTTTTTTCCTATTGCTTTTTCAAAAATACCTTTCAAAGTTGCTCCAGACTTAGTAGCACCTTCTCCAAACTTAGCAATTAAAGATTTTTCTTCATCTATCTGCGCCGCTTTCACACTTAATTTTATTCTTCTTAGTTTAAGATCAAGCTCTGTAATTTTTGCGTCTAGCACGTTTCCAGGAGAAAAAACTTCAGGTCTTTGATCGGCCGACTCTTTTGCTAGATCTGCTTTTCTGATTGTGACAATCAATTTTTTATCTTTATCAATAGCAACTTTAACACCAGTTTTTAAAACTTCATGTATTCTAGTAGTAATTATATCTCCAACTTTTTTCTTATTATCTTTAAAAAAGTCTAGGGGGTCCTTGTCTAATGCTCTTTTAGAAAATCTTATCTTATCATCTTTAATTTCTAAAATTTTTACTTTTATGCTATCATTTTTTTTAAATTTTTTAAGGTCATCAATATTTTCATTATAAGATATTTCCTTGTAGTGTAGCATTCCTGACAAACCGTAATCTTCAAGTTCACCAAATATAGCTTTATCGGTAACATTATTTACTTTAATCTTTACTTCTTGGCCTATTTTATCTTTAATTTTATTCCATGGATTTTCTAATATAGCTTTATAAGAGAGTGAAATTCTTTTTGTTTCTTTATCTATATTTACTATTTTGAATTTAATTTTTTGCGAGACTGATAAAATTTTACTTGGTTTTACGTTCCTGTTTGTCCAATCTAATTCTGAATTATGAATTAAACCTTCTATTCCATCTTCAATTTTAACAAAACAACCGTAATCCATTATTTTTGTAACTATACCTTCATACACTTCACCGACCTTATATTTTTTCTCAATATTTTCATATGGATCTTCAGTTAAAGCTTTTATAGATGCAGACACACGATTTGTTTTCTCGTCAATTTTAGTAATTTTAACTTTTATTTTTTGCCCAATAGTAACAAGGTCGGAAGGTTTTTTTACTCGGCCATGGCTTAAATCTGAAACGTGGAGTAAAGCATCAATTCCATTAATATCTAAAAATATTCCCCAATCTGTAGTTGCTTTAACAATTGCATCTTCAATAATATCGTCAACTTTAATATTTTTTAAAGCTTCTGTGATCTCGGCGTTTTTGCTTTTTTCTAAAACAGCTCTTCTAGAAACACAAACATTGCCTCTACTCTTGTCAATTCTTGTCGCAATAACTTTTACAGGAGTATTCATTAAATGGTCAACTTTTTTTAAAGGCCTTACATCAATCTGAGATGAGGGCATAAAACAAGGTAAACCTTCCACTGTAGCAATAAATCCACCTTTAATTTTGCTTGTTATGTAACCTGTCATTTCCTCCTGTGTCTCAAACACTTTTTCCATTTTTTTCCATGCCTTCATTTTTCTCGCTTTATCTCTTGAAATAATAATTTCACCTTTAAAACTTTCTATTCTCTCTAGGTAAACATCTATTTGAGATCCAACTTTCAATTTAGTGAATTCGTCATCATTCTTAAATTCTTCAACAGGTATCATACCTTCCATTTTAGCCTTGCAGTCAACCACAACAAAATTTTTTGTTATTTCTGTTACTGTAGCTTTGATTATTTCGTTTTCTTTAAGCTTTCTGTCTTTAAAGTCTTTTTCTAAAAGATTTTGGAATTCTTTTTGTAGTGGATTTTCGTTTTTTAACTCTTGTTCTCTAGCCATTTCTTTTTTCTTATTTTTTCTACATATTTTGTCATTTTATTTAACATCGCTTGTTTATTCAATTTTCCGGTGTCGATTTCTATCGAATCTCTATGTTTAAGTAAAGGGGAGTTTTTTCTATTCATATCGGAAAAATTTCTTATTCTTAGCGCTTTTTTAACATCTTTGAATTTTATGTTTGGATTATATTTTTTAAGTTCAATAAATCTTCTCCTAGCAGCAATATTTAAATTACATTTAAAAAAAAATTTTATATCAGAATTTGGCAAAATTTTTGTAGAAATATCTCTACCTTCAATGCAGCAGTTTTTAAATTTATTAGAAAACTCTAATTGATATTTTTTTAAAATTTGTCTTACTTTATTTATTTTTGCAATATTTGCGCTGAGCTCTGATATTTTAGGATGGTTTAAATTGATTTTATTGACTTTACTATAACTTAGTGTTCTGAATTTCTTTTTAAGAAAAGCAATTTTATTATTTGGCTTAAATTTAAGAATTAGATAACTCGCATATCTATAAAGAAGTCCAGAAGATAAAAATTTTAAATTGTATTTTTTTGCTATCATTTTTGCGCCCGTAGATTTTCCAGTTGCTGCTCCCCCGTCACATGAAATTTGTAGATAATTATTTTTGAATTTCAAAATCAGCTCCTAATTGTTTCATTATTTTTAAAAAAGATGGACATGAAGTATTTACAGTTTCAAAATTTTTTATTTTTGCATTTATCCCTGTTAGGGATGCTAGAACAAAAGAAGACATACATATCCGGTGGTCTCCTAATTTTTTAACTTTTATTTGCTTTTTATTTTGTCTAATTTTCTCTTCTCCATAAATTTTAATATTATTTTTTGTTGATACACTTTTAATTCCTATTTGTTTCAATATTTTTTGCATTTCTTTAATTCTATTACTCTCTTTGTTAGCTAGGTCTCCGATGCCATAGAACTTGGAAGTTCCTTTAGTTAGCGCAGCAATTACAAATAAAATTGGGTACTCATCTGTAGAATTAACATAATAATTTTTTGATGCATTAACTGGCTTTAAATTACTACTTTGAACAAAGATATCTCCCCTCATCTCGTTATTTTTAGTATGTAAATTTTTAAACTTTATTTTTGCACCATGTTTCTTTAATAGATGATAAAAACCAATCCTAGTCTTGTTCAAACAAACACTTTTTATTTTAATGGCTGAATTTTTATTTAATAAGGTAAGGGCAGTAAAGAATGCAGCAGATGAAGGATCACCAGGAATATTTATATTTAATTTTTTAAGATTTTTTTTACCAAAGACTTCAATAAAGTTTGAATTACCCTCTTTTACCTGTATTGCTTTCGTATTATCTCGTAGCATATTTTCAGTGTGATTTCTGCTTTTTTGTGATTCTGTTATCTTTGTATTGCCAAATGAATTTAAACCAGCAAAAATAACAGCACTCTTAAGTTGCGCAGAAACATCTGCCTCATAATTTATTCCAATTGGCATTTCACTAGATATAATTTTTAGTGGAAAGTTATATTTATTTTTTGGTAAAAAAGTTGCACCAAATTTAGACATCAAAAAAATCAATTTTTTCATATTTCTTTTATTCAAAGAATGATCACCTTTAATTTTTAACTCAATGTTTGGTGTGGTCGACAAAACCCCAATTAAAAGTCTAGCTAATGTACCAGAGTTACCAAAATTAAGTTCCAAATTTTTTTTTGAATATAGAGAACCAATACCCTTGCCGTAAATCAAATAATCTCCCTTTCTTTTTTTAACTATTTTTACTCCTAGCTTTTTTAAACATTCAATAGCGGAAAAAACATCATCAGACTCCAATGCATTTTTAATAGTAGAAATATTTTCGCTTATTGAACTTATTAAAAAACTCCTTATTGAAATAGATTTATCAGGGTCAACTTTGATATTTTTTTTAAATGGTGAAATCTTATTTGTTATTGAAAGGTTAAAGCTTTTAGAGTGCATTAATTTTAATCAAACTGAGAGCCAAAATAATGTTCAATAGCTTTTGTTGATTTAAGTAACTCTCTTGATGTTCCCTCTGCAATTACTGTTTGTTCCCCAAGAACATAGCTTCTGTCGGTAATATCAAACAAATTCTTTACATTATGATCTGTAATAAGAACTGAAGTACCCGTCGATTGTATCCTCATAATATACTTTTGAATATCTTGTACCACTATTGGATCCAAAGCAGCAAGTGGTTCGTCTAGCAGGACAATTTTTGGTTTATTAATCATTACTCTGGCCATCATTAACCTTCTAATCTCACCACCTGATAAAACCGAAGCATTTAATGATCTCAAATGTTGTAAATTAAATTCATCTAAAAGTTTTTCTGTAATTGCTTTTTGATTTTCAATCCCCTTAATAGATATTTGTGCAATTCCTAAGATGTTATCGTAAACAGACATATTAAATACACTTCTTTGTTGAGGAAGATATCCTAATCCCTCCATTGATCTCAGGTGAATAGGAATTTGTTCGATTGATTTATCGTTCAAAAATATTTTACCCCCATCTACATTTTGTTCTCCAATGCATAGGGAGAATAGAGTAGTTTTTCCGCAACCATTAGGTCCTAATATTCCAACGCACTCTCCTGGGAAAACTTTTAATGAAAGTTTTTTTAGTATTGGTCTTCCATCATAAGATTTACTGATATCTTTTACCTCAAAAATAGGTTTATCTTTTTTGAATTTTAAAATCCTAAAGCCTTTTTTCATTTTAAATTTATATTAGCATTAATTTTATTGTCTTTAAAAGCTGCAATTTTAAGTGTTTGTTTTTTTATGTCAAAAAAAAGTTTATCTGCTATCATTCTTCCTCTTGTATCTTCTACTACAACATTTTTTGTAATAGTCAAAAAACTCTCCGAATTTGAATATTCAGCTCTGTCTGCATATAATTTAGTTAACTCATATTTAGCTTCCACATTTCCATAGAAGACCATATCAAGAGTCTTATTATTATAAACCCCCGTTTCAGATTTTACATATAAAAGAGTACCGTCTTTGAAAAAAAATCTAGCCGTTGTGAATTTCATGTTCACTGTATCTTGATCTAATTTATCTGTTGTTGCTTCTTCAGCTTTAAGAATATATCTGTTTCCAGCTAAATCTAAACCTGAATACTCAATATTATAAAAAATATCTTTATCTGATTGACTCTCCATTTGTTGTTTAATTTTTTTTTGTGAATCTGAGATAATAATTTTAGTATCCAAACTATTCTCATTTTTAATGTAAGTAAAAAAGATAATTAATAACCCTATAACCAATAAAGTAATTTGAATTATTTTTATTTTTTTCTTTCTTTCGATCATTAAATACCTCTTTGTAATAAAAAATGAATATGAATTATTCCCTTTAGTACTTTGTTTGTTTTTTTATAATCCTTATCTGATACAATTAACAAACTTGTTATTTTTTTTTCATTCATAATAGCTAAAGCTTTTGAAGCAGGCATATTTTCATTAACTACCAAAGGATTTTTTGTCATGAATTTATCAAGATTTTTATTTTTAGAAAAATTTTTTAATTCTCTTCTAAGATCTCCATCAGTTACAAGGCCTTCTATGAATTTTTTTTTCAAGATTACAACTATACCAAGTTTTTTTTGATTCATGATTCTTAAAGCTTCTTTAAAACTTCCTTTATGACTTATAACTGGCATTCTTTTACCTTCAATCATAATATCCTTTGCAAGTAACAACGAGTTTCCAATATTTCCTCCAGGATGATAAATTTTAAATTTTTCTTTAGAAAATTTTCTTTGGTGCATTATTGTTGTGGCCAAACAATCGCCTAAAAGAAGTGTTAAGGTCGTACTCGATGTTGGCACCATTCCTGTTAAGTCAGATTCTTTCACTTTAGGAAGAATTAACTTTATATCACTCGCTTTTAAAAGGATACTATCTGGTCTTGATGCTACTCCAATTATTCTAATTCTGTATCTATTTGCATATTTAAGCATATTGTTAAGTTCAGAAGTATTTCCAGAGTAAGAAAAAATGATCAAAATATCTTTCTTTTCAATTTGACCCATATCTCCATGTAATGCTTGTGCTGGATCACAAAAAAAACTTGGAATTCCTATGCTTGAGAAGGTTGCTGAAATTTTTCTTGCAACTAAACCTGATTTTCCAATACCAGCAAAGATAACTTTTCCTTTACAATTTAAAATGAGATCAACTGCTTTAATAAAAGACTTGTTAAAAACTTTTTTAATTTTTTTTAATTCATTTATCTGAATGTTCGAAGCCTTTTTTGCTAAAGTTATATAATTAGTTTTGTTCATTAATGTTCAAAAATATCTTCCTTAAATCCTTTTTGATCAAGCTCAACTCTAGTATCTAAAAAAGCTAGACATTTATTAAAAACATCTATTCTTTTTTCTCGTAGTAACATTTTTTCTAATTCCGTTTTAATTTTGTGAAGATAGATAACGTCATTTGCCGCATACTCTAATTGTTTTTCAGATAATTCATTCAAATCTTTATTCCAATCACTACTACCATGTCTTTTATCTAAAGACTTGTTACAAAATTCTTGAACCAAATTCTTTAATCCATGAGCATCTGTATATGTCCTTACAATACGGGAGGCAATTTTCGTATCAAAAATATTTTTAATTTTACATTTCAAAAAAAACTCTAGCGCATTTTTATCGAATCTTAAAAAATGACCTATTTTAAGAATTTTATCATTTTCTAAAACAGAAACTAAATTAGGAGCTTTATAATTATTTTTGTTTGGCTGAATAATAAAAACATTTCCTTTCTCATCGCAAATTTGTATTAAACTTAACTTATCTCTTTCAGGTATTTGCAAACCTGTAGCTTCAGTATCTATGGCTATACTCGTTTTGAATGAATTTGCTATTTCTGTAGTTATGTCCTCTTTAATCTTAGTTATTTTCATATATAAGTTTAAATACCATGAAAAATCAAATTTGCACAATTTTAGGTGGCGGGGGTTTTATAGGGAGATATCTTGTTCGAAATTTGACCAAGAAAAACTATAGATGTATCATAACTACAAGAAAACCCTTTCAAAAAGGGTATTTGAAGACGCAATCTACGCCGGGAGCAGTTGAATTTTTAGAATGGAACCCAAATAATTTTTCGAAATTAAAAGAAGCAATTAAAAACTCAGATGTTGTAATAAACTTAATCGGTATTCTTTTTGAAACACGCAAACAAAAATTTTATAATATTCATTCTAAGATTCCTGAAGCGGTTGCGAAAATTTGTAATGATAGCGATGTTAAAAAATTTATTCATGTGAGTGCAATTGGAGCTAATGAAAATTCAAAATCTCTCTACCAAAAGTCAAAATATTTAGGTGAAATAAATGCATTAAAAAATTTTAATAAAACAGTAATAATTAGACCTAGCGTAGTTTGCGGCCCTGAAGATAATTTCACTAATCT
Organism: uncultured Pelagibacteraceae bacterium; assembly: GCA_902618555.1. Classification (GTDB taxonomy): domain Bacteria; phylum Pseudomonadota; class Alphaproteobacteria; order Pelagibacterales; family Pelagibacteraceae; genus Pelagilacustribacter. The sequence goes on along the minus strand of CACNAY010000003.1, from coordinate 42,977 downwards.
TTTTTCCAAATTAAGTATTCTCCCTATAATTCCAATAGTTGGACTTAACTATAAATTTCAACCAATTATTGTTACCGACGTTGTTGATGCGATTGTTAAATCTATTCAAATAAAAGACAATGAAGGAAAGATTTATGAAATAGGTGGCCCAAAAATTATTAGCTTTGGTGATATGGTCAAATCAATTTTATCGACAATAAATAAAAAAAAATTTGTTGTTGAGATGCCAATGCCGATAGCTAAAATTCAAAGTAGCATTACTGATTTATTACCTTTTCCACCTCTTTTAACGAGAGATCAATGTGAGATTTTATCTGAGGCTGATAATGTAGTTTCAAATAATCATTTTACCTTAAATGATTTAAACTTAAAGTCAGCAGATGTTGAAGAGGAAATGAAAAAATGGTTGTGGAGATATAAAGACGGAGGCCAGTTCGCAAAAATATAATGAAAAATATAAGTTTATTCTCTGGATATATTTATTTAATTCTTGCAGTTATAACAGGCATAGCTTCAAACGGATTTTTAAAAACTACTGAAAGTTTTACCAAGCTCGCCCCAACAATTTTTTGTATCATAAGTATTGTTGTTTGTATTTTTTGTTTATCTAGAGCAATGAATATAATACCTGTTGGATTTACTTATGCGACTTACGGAGCATTAACGATAACTGCAGTTACATTATTTGGAATATTTAAATACAATCAAACTCCTAATCTTTATGGAATTCTGGGTTTAATATTAATTATCTCTGGAGTAATTATTTTAAACACTTTTGGTAAAGTTAAATAAAACCTCAGGTAGAAATTAATTTTTTTTAACCGACTCCTCTTTATTTATAAATTGTGCTAGCTTTTTTCTTTTTAAAGAAAAAACGGGGGACATTAAAAATGAAACATTTAAAAGCAATAATTGCTTCAATTGCTCTATTCGTAATGTTTGCGGGTACAACAGTTCAAGCAAAAGTAGAGATACAATGGTGGCATGCTTTTGGTGGTAGACTTGGTGAATTACTTGATGAGCAAGTAAACAAGTTCAATGCTAGCCAAAACAAATACACGGTTGTTCATACTAGAAAAGGAAATTATTCGGAAACTCTTAACGCAGGAATAGCTGCATTTAGAGCCGGACAACATCCAAATATACTTATGGTATTTGAAGTAGGTACTGCCAGTTTGATGGCAGCCAAAGGAGCTTATGTTCCTATGTACCAACTTATGAAAGATGCTGGTCAAAGTTTTAATCCAAAAGGATTTGTTTCAGCGGTAAGTGGTTACTACACTACAACAGATGGCAAAATGCTATCTATGCCATATAACTCATCAACGCCTGTTCTTTGGGTAAATAAAGATCTGATGAAAAAAGCAGGTCTTGATCCAGAAATGGACCTAAGTACTTGGAAGAGAGTTGGAAATGCACTTGATGCTGCAAAAGCAAAAGGTATTGATATGCCTTTCTGTACTTGCTGGCACTCATGGGTACACTTAGAAAACTTTTCAGCGTATCACAATATACCGTTCGCAACTAAAGCTAATGGATTTGCTGGTTTAGATACTGAGTTGGCATTTAACAGCCCAGTTCACATTAAGCACATTCAAACTTTAGGTAAGTGGGCGCAAGAAGGTAAATTTAAATATATGGGTAGAAGAAATGAAGCTGGTAAAAATTTTAGAGCCGGTGAATGTATGTTAATGACAGAGTCTTCTGCTGGTTATGCTGGTATTAAAAAAGAAGCAAAATTCGAATTTGGTATTAGACATTTACCTTACTATGGAGCAACTGAAGCACCTCAAAACACAATTATTGGTGGTTCATCTTTATGGGCATTATCTGGAAAATCTAAAGAAGAGAACAAAGCAACAGCTGCGTTCTTAGCTTTCTTATCTAAAACTGATATTCAAGCTAAGTGGCACCAAGATACGGGTTACTTAGGTGTAACAACTGCTGCCGCTAAAAAAACTAAAAGTTCAGGTTTCTACAAAGCAAATCCTGGAACTGATTTAGCTGGAATACAGATGATGAGAAATAAAGTTACTCAAAACTCTAAAGGCTTACGTCTTGGATCTTTTGATCAGATAAGAGGTATTATTGATGAAGAGATGGAAGGAGTTTACAGCGGTAAAAAAACTGCTCAAGTAGCTTTAGACAGCGCTGTAAAAAGAGGTAACGTTCTTTTAAGAAGATTTGAAAGAGCAAATAAATAAATCAATTTAATTTACTAGGGGCGTAAGCCCCTAGTAACATTCTTAAGATCAAATGGAAAAAAGAGTTTTTTTTAAAGGCTGGTGGTTACCAGCACTACTAGTTGCACCTCAACTACTGATTTCTTTTGTATTCTTTTTTTATCCTTCAGGCCAAGCGATTTGGAATTCTTTATTTTTACCAGATCCTTTCGGATTAAAAACAGAATATGTTGGCTTAGATAATTTTAGATTTTTATTATCTGACCCTTATTATTTAGCAAGTTTTAAAACGACAGTAATTTTTTCAACAGCAGTATCAGTTTCATCAATGGCTTTAGGTTTATATTTAGCCGCGTTAGCCGATCGATTAATAAAAGGAGCTGGAGTTTATCAGACGTTATTAATTTGGCCTTACGCTATTGCACCAGCAATTGCAGGTGTTCTATGGTTATTTATGTTCAATGGAAACATTGGGTTAGCTTCTTATTATCTTAAAGCTTTAGGTTATGAGTGGAACCATACTTTAAAAGGTGATCAAGCGATGTTTTTAGTTATTTTAGCTTCATCCTGGGGAAGAATAAGTTATAACTTTTTATTTTTTTTAGCAGGACTACAAGCTATTCCAAAATCAATCATTGAAGCGGCAGCAATAGATGGAGCTAGTTTTTGGAAACGGTTTGGAACGATTGTAATTCCTCTACTCTCGCCCATTACATTCTTTTTATTAGTAGTAAATATTGTCTATGCTTTCTTTGATACTTTCGGAGTAATACATACAATCACTTCAGGCGGACCTGAACAATCGACCACTATACTAGTGTATAAAGTATTCTCTGATGGGTTTGTGAGCCAAGATCTAGGATCAAGTGCAGCTCAATCCGTAATCCTACTAGTTTTAGTCGGAATTTTAACCGTCATTCAATTTAAATATATAGAGAGAAAGGTTCATTACTAATGGTTGAGAAAAAAAAATCCGGATACTGGTTAACTCACCTTGGTTTAATTCTTGGAGTATTATTCATATTCTTTCCAGTATGGCTTACTTTCGTTGCATCCACTGTAACACAAGATGCAATTATTTATCCTCCACTACCAATGTTACCAGGAACAGAGTTCTTTGAAAATTATGCTAATGCATTATTTAGAGGTTCACCAGAAGGATACGGAGCCAAAGTTCCTGTAATAAAGATGATGATGAACTCTGCAATTATGGCAATCGGAATTACAGTTGGAAAAATAATCATTTCATTATTATCAGCTTTTGCGTTTGTTTATTTTAGATTTCCTTTCAGGAATTTATGTTTTTGGTTAATCTTTATTACCCTAATGCTTCCAGTAGAAGTAAGAATAGTGCCGACTTATGAGGTTGTTGCAAATTTAAATCTACTAAACTCTTACACAGGATTAATCTTCCCATTAATTGCCTCAGCTACGGCAACTTTTTTATTTAGGCAATTTTTTATGACCATACCTGATGAAATGGTTGAAGCGGCTAGAATGGACGGATGTAGTCCTATGCGTTTCTTTTTTGATATATTAGTTCCAATTAGTAAAACTAATATCGCAGCTTTATTTGTTATTTTATTTATTTTTGGTTGGAACCAATATTTATGGCCACTATTAATGACGACCGATCCTGACATGAGAACTATTGTGATGGCTATTGACTCAATGATACCGACAGGCGATGATTATGCACACTGGCCAACGGTTATGGCAACAGCAATGTTAGCTATGGTACCACCAGTAATAGTAGTTATCAGTATGCAAAAGTTTTTTGTTAAAGGGTTATTAGAAAGCGATAAATAATGTCTCAAATTAGTTTACAAAATTTAAAGAAATCTTTTGGAAAAACTCAGGTTATACATGATCTAAGTATTGATGTTAAAGACGGTGAATTAATTGTAATAGTTGGACCATCAGGTTGTGGAAAATCAACTCTATTAAGAATGGTTGCAGGCTTAGAAGATGCTAATGAAGGAAATATTTTAATTGATAATAAAAAAGTAAATGAGCTTGAACCTATGGAGCGAAATATTGCAATGGTATTTCAAAATTACGCTCTTTATCCTCATATGACTGTTTTTGGTAACATGGCTTATGGTTTAAAAATTGCAAAAGTGCCAAAAGAAGAAATTGAGTCCAGAGTTCAAAAAGCTGCTGAAATTTTAGAGCTTGGAGAATTATTAGAGAGAAAACCTAATCAATTATCTGGTGGACAAAGACAAAGAGTTGCAATGGGAAGAGCCATTGTAAGAAATCCTGTAGCCTTTTTATTTGATGAACCTTTGTCAAACCTAGATGCCAAATTAAGAGTTCAAATGAGATTAGAGATTAAAAAACTTCAAACTCAATTAAAAACTACATCTCTTTATGTAACGCACGATCAAGTTGAAGCGATGACATTAGCTGATCGTATGATTGTAATGAACGAAGGTAATGTAGAACATATTGGAACGCCTTTAGAAGTGTATACAAAACCAAAAACTTTATTCACAGCTCAATTTATCGGAAGTCCAGCAATGAATATTTTAAAAGGTAATTGTGGAGGTAACAAATTGATTTTGGCAAACAAAGCTTCACTTTCAGTGAATTCAAAATTTAATGGACCTGTTAATATAGGTATGCGACCTGAAGATTTTGAATTAGATCAAAATGGTCCAATCAAGTTAAAAGTTGAACTTGTAGAGTTGATTGGAGCTAATACACTTATTCATGGTAAACTTGAAAACAGTAATGAGATTTTAGTTGCAAGTATCTCAGGTGTTGTTAAAGAAGATACTATTGGAAAAAATATTAATCTTTCCATTCAAAATGACAAACTACACCTGTTTGATACTAATACTGATTTGAGGATTAATTGATCAATCCATTTTTAACGAAACCTAATTACATAAGAATATACGGCCACAGGGGAGCTAGAGGTGATATTGTTGAAAACTCAATCTCCGGTTTTAAATATACTTTTGATCTTGGTATCAAAGCTGTTGAGTTCGATGTTGTAATTTCAAAAGATAATATTCCAACAATATTTCATGATTACAGATTAAATCCTGATTTAGTTAAAGATGCCTCAGGGAACTGGATCACAGATAAAAGCATGAAATTAGTAGAACTGAATTATGATGAAATAAGTAAGTATAGTATTGGAAGTATAAAGCCCGAAACAAAGTACGCAAAAAGATTTAAAAATCAAAAACCTATTACAGGTGAAAAAATACCAAAATTAACTGATTTCTTTAAATTAGTGACGGAAGATAAATATAAAGATGTATTTTTAAATTTAGAAATTAAATCAACTCCAACACAAGAAAACGTAACACCAGATCCAGAGAAAATGGTTTCTTTGATTCTTAAAGATATTAAAGACTTTAATCTTGAGGATAGAACTTTAATCACTTCTTATGATTTTAGAATTTTGTATGCTCTTAAAAAACAAAACCCAAATATCCTAAGAGGATTTATTACTCTACAACAAGGACTTTCAATAACTAAAAAGAATATTTACGAGAACTCTCCATGGATGGTTAAAAATTATCCTATGGAAGAATTATTTTTGCTACCAAATATTATTAAATCGCTAGAGGGACATGTATGGAGTGTTTTTTACCGTGATGTGACTAAACAAAATGTAGAATTAGCACACAAACATGGTTTAGCTACTTGTGTTTGGACAGTGAATAGAGAAAAAGATATTATTAGAATGATCGAGTACGGAGTTGATGGAATTATCACTGACTATCCAAAAAAAGTTCAAGAAATTTGTAAATCCAAAAATATCTCTTGGTTTTAAGCTTGAAAACTTGAAAATATATTTATCGTCGTGCAAATAAACCCCTGATTTTTTAAATCAGGGGCATTTAATTTATTTATAAACTAATTATTTAAAGATGCTGTGATAGGTTCTTTATTTTTATTAGCTCTTTTTTCAGCGATTTTTTTCTCGATACTAGCTATCTTTAGATCAATCTTTGATAGTTTTTTTTGTTTAGTGCTTATCTTATTTTTAAGCTTATCGATTGATTTTAGTATTTTTTTCTTTTTCTTTTCGTTTTTTTTTAACTTTTTTTTCATATTGTTCCTCCAAAAAAGAAAAATCTAAAATAATCTAAAAAATTTTTCAAATGAAATTAAGAAAAATCTTTTAAACTAAAAGTTGAAAAAATTTAGAAAATCCTACGGAACTAATAAATTTATAAATCTGTCTGTTTTTTGGATCTCAAGACTGTTTACGTAACCACAATTTTCACCATCAACCTGTGATAGAACTTTATTGTTTACACCATTTATTTTTAATCTGTTCAATTCTTTTTTAATTACACTTTTTGCAGGAGTTAAGTCGCCTTTGGTTAAAATTAACCAAACATAATAAAGTAATTTTATTCTGGTCAGGTCTTTAAATATGAAAGCTACTATCCTGTTTTCAAATATATTGGTATCATTTGTTATAGAATGGGGACCAGCATAGTATTTTGAATTAGTACATAAAATCCAATCAGCCATAATTTTTTCATTATCTACCTCAACCTCCATTTTATTATTTTTTAAAAATAAAAAATGCTGAAAACCTTTTAAAGCGAAAATTACTTTTCCAAGATACTTTTTAATATTAGTATTTATGGACTCAACAATTCGAGAGTCAAAACCTACACCAGCCATCAAGAAAAAGTACTTATCATTTATTTTTGCTAATGAAATTTTCTTATGATTATCTGATACTAGGACGTTGTAAATCTCCTCCGCCTTTTTCTTAATTTGAGTTTCTATTTGTAAAATATTTGCAGTGCCAGCAGGTATGTATCCAACTAATTTGTCTTTTAGATTATCACTTTTAAACATTTCATTAATACCAAAACATACGCTCCCGTCACCGCCAGCAAATACTAACCGATCAAATTTTTTATTAGACAATTCTTTAAATACATTCCTTGCATGATCTTCGCTTTCAGTTTTAAAAAGATCTACAATATGATTTTTTTCTAAAAGATTAATGACCTTGTTAATTAATTTAAGTTTTCTACCACCTGCTGCATTTGCGTTAAATATCACCGCAAAATTCAATTTTTTATTCATATTTTAACAATTCTGTAACATATTTATGATTCTACTTGTACTAGAGATTCGTTTTATAAAAAATATGGAAACAATTCAAACTAAATCTGAGGGAAAGATTTTAAATTACAAAAGCATCTTTATTTCCGACTTGCACCTTGGGCATAGAAAAAGTGCAGCAAACAAATTATTAGAATTTTACAAACATTCAAGGTCAGAGAATTTATATCTTGTTGGTGATATCATTGATGTTTGGGCTTTAAAAACAAAATTTTACTGGCCTCAAGAACATAATGATGTGATTCAAAAAACATTAAGAAAAGCAAGACATGGAACAAAAGTAAAATATATTGTTGGAAATCATGATGATGTCTTCAGAAAATTTTTACCATTACATTTTGGCGATATTGAAGTTGTAAATAGAGCCATACATGTAAGCTCAGATAATAAAAAGTATATTGTTGTTCATGGTGATGCCTGGGATGGAGTGATGAAATATGCTCCATGGTTATCAAAAGTAGGAGCTATTGCTTATAGTTTTTTACTTGAGTTTAATGTTGTTATCAATTTTTTTAGAAGATTATTTAAAAAGGGTAATTGGTCTTTAGCAAAATATTTAAAACACAAAGTAAAGAACGCTGTAAAATATATAGGCGATTATGAAAAAACTTTAGCAACTTATGCTAAAAAAAAAAATGTTGATGGTATAATTTGTGGTCATATTCATCATTCTGCCGATCAAGTCTTAGATGGTGTGAGATATTTAAATTGTGGTGATTGGGTAGAAGGTGCAACTTTTTTGGTAGAACATTTCGATGGTCGCATGGAAGTTATTGACTGGAACAAAATCAGAGGTGATGTTGTCGATTACAAGCCATATCTAAAAGTAGTAAATAAATAAATGAAAATTTTAATCGTTACTGATGCCTGGTATCCGCAAGTGAATGGTGTTTGTAGAACTTTAAAAAATCTTGGCGATGAATTAAAAAAAATTGGACATCAGGTTGAATATATTGAACCTAACCAATTTTTTACTGTGCCAATGCCAAAATATAATGAAATAAAACTTTCTCTTAATGTTTGGCCTAGAGTAGGTAGATTAATTTCTAAAGCCGATGCTGACATAATTCACATAGCAACAGAAGGCCCGATAGGAATATTTGCAAAAAGATATTGTGTAAAAAATAAGCTTAAGTTTACCACGTCTTACCATACTCAATTTGATAAATATTTGAAGTTATACTATCCTTATTTGCCAATTAAGCTTGCTCAAAAGTTCCTTAAAGGATTTCATTCAAAGGCGGAAAAAATTTTAGTAACAACTCAATCAATGAAAGATGAACTTCAAGAAATTGGTTTTGATAAGGATAAGATGGTTGTTTGGACCAGAGGGGCAAACCACGGGGCATTTCAAAAGCCTAAAAAGATTAATTTAGAGTATAAAAGACCAATTTATCTTTATGTGGGTAGGGTATCTATTGAGAAGAACATCAGAGCATTTCTGGATTTAGAGTTAGAAGGCACGAAACTAGTTGTTGGTAAAGGACCTGATTTAGATAAACTTAAAAAAGAATACCCTGAAGCAATATTTAAAGGAGAGAGAACAAATGGTGAGCTTGCAAGTTACTTTGCTTCTTCTGATGTTTTTGTTTTCCCGAGCAAAACAGATACTTTTGGAATTGTAATTATAGAAGCTTTAAAATGTGGATTGCCAGTAGCTGCTTACCCAGTAGCAGGACCAAAAGATATTTTTAACGGTACAAACATTGGCTCGTTAAACAACGATCTTAAAAAAGCAGCACTTGAAGCTCTTAAGTCAGATAGAAGCGCTTGCATTGAGCATGCAAAAAAATATACCTGGGAAAATTGCGCAAAAATCTTTTTAAATAGTGCGGTATCAAACCGCTAAAAAATATTTCTTTAGTCTATATCTTTAAAGTATAATCAAATCATGGAATTATTATTTTACTCTCTTGCTGGAATAATTGTGATCGTAGTAATTGCAGTATCCAGAAAATCAATTGTAGCAGGTATGGAGGCAAGATCCGATATTAAGAGAGAGAACAAACCAAGTAATAATGAAGAGGGAATAGAAGACATCACCAATGAAAATATTGAAAAAACTTATGAGCAAGTAAAGATTATAAATCAAATCGATGATCTAATTTTAATTGTAGATAAATTTAAAAATATCAAATTTTTTAATAATAGTGCAAAAAAAAAATTTGGAGAAAATAATTTAAATAAGCACGTGGCTACTTTATTGAGAGTTCCTGATTTACTCCAAAATATTGATTTAGTGCTTTTAAAAAAAGAGACAATTACTATGGATTTAGAATTATCCTCTCCCTCATTTCAGTTCTTTAAAGTTCATCTATTCTCTGGACCGACCTCATATGTCGATGATCCTGACTCAGTTGTTTTATTTCTAAAAGATTTAACTGATATTATAAAAGCGCAAAGGTTCAAATCTGATTTTGTAGCCAATGTAAGCCATGAACTTAAAACGCCTTTAGTTTCTATTAAAGGATTTCTAGAAACTATAAGCGGACATGCGAAAGATGATTTAGAAGCACAAAAAAAATTCATACCGATAATGCTTGAGCAAGCTGATAGGATGGAAAGCTTAATTAAAGATTTACTTTCACTAAGTAAAATTGAGTTAGAGGAACATATACAGCCTCAAGATAAAGTAAATTTAAAAGAAATTTTAAGTAACGTTGAAGACATCCATCAAAAAAATTTAAAATCTTTTGAATTTAAAAATAATATAAAAGATGATTTCTTTATTAAAGGCGATCATGAAAAATTAATTGAAGTTTTTTCAAATATTATTGATAACAGTATAAAATATTCAGAAAAAAATAAAAAGATCGAGGTTAATTGTGGACAAGGTAACGGAAAAGTAATAGGAGACTCTTACACCGTGTCCATTAAAGATAATGGTATTGGAATTCCAACTGAACAACTTCCGAGAATTACAGAAAGATTTTTTAGAGTTGATGCAGCTAAAAGTAAAAAAGTTGGTGGCACTGGACTTGGAATGGCGATCGTGAAGCACATTGTTAATCAGCATAGAGGTGAGTTAGAAATAAAAAGTGAGGCTCAAAGTGGCACCGAAATAAAGGTTCACTTTTCTAAATTTTAGCAAATATCACAAATTTATTTAATTATGTCTTGAGATAGACAGTAAAATAGTTAAAATTCTAGTATGACTAGAATAACAAATTATATAATTCTGGTTTTATTAACTTTAACTTTTACAACTGTTAAGGCAGATGTAAACTTAATTGAGAAAACTTTACGTTCTCAACCTCTCACAGTTTTTGATCTTGGACTTTTAAGACTTAAAAACGATCTTAGGCAAGCTAAAAACGATTTAGTTCTTGAAGTAGATAATAAAAATGTATCTACAATTTATACTGAAGCTTTATTTTCTAGAAGAGACGATGGAATTCAATTAATTGTGTCAGCACCGATGAGCACTCATTTAAATGCTAACTCGTACATGGTGGACTCAATTAAATGTAGAAAAATTTTTGAAAAAGTTAAAAATAATCTTTTAAAAGGACAAAACGAGAGCAATATGATTCACTCAAAAGCTGCATCTTATTTAAGTGAAGTATTCACCGCTCCAACACAATGGAATGCTTGGAGATATGATAAAGGTTTTACTCAAAAATTAGTTAACTTTGTACAACTAGAAGTTACATTAAAGCCAACTCAATCCTACGCAGTTAAAAATAAAGTAAGACCTTTTAGTTGCGGAGGGTCTTTAGCCTCTGATTATCAACAAATCGAGATAACTAGAAAGTTCAACTAAAAAGTTATCATTTTAATAAATTTGTAACATATCTGCAATAATTAAGAGTCCTCTTAATTCTATGAATACAATGTTTGTTAATTAATTAATAAATGAAAGGATAAACAATGAGAAAACTATCAATCGCTTTAGCTTCATTAGTTGCAATGTTAGTTGTAACTTCTGCTCAAGCTAGAGATCAGATTAAAATCGTAGGTTCTTCAACTGTATTCCCTTATGCAACAATCGTTGCTGAAAGATTTGGTTCGTCTGGTAAATTTAAAACACCGGTAATCGAGTCAACAGGAACAGGTGGTGGAGCTAAATTATTCTGTGCTGGAGTTGGTACAGAGCACCCAGACATAACAAATGCATCTAGAGCTATGAAGGCTAAAGAGTATGCGCTATGTCAAAAAAATGGTGTTGAAGAAATCGTAGAGATTACAGTTGGTAACGACGGAATAACGTTAGCTTATTCTAAAGATGCTAAACCAGTAAACTTTACAAAAAAACAATTATGGGCAGCATTAGCAAAAGAAGTTGCTAAAGATGGTGCGTTAGTACCAAATCCATATAAAAATTGGAGTGATATCGACCCATCATTACCAAACTACCCTATCAAAGTTATGGTGCCTCCAGGAACATCAGGAACAAGAGATGCTTGGAATTCATTAGTAATGAAAAAAGGTATCGATGATGCTTCTAAAAAAGCTGGCGCTAAATATAAAGCGTTAAGAGAAGATGGTGCGGTAATTGAAGTTGGTGAGAACGACTCACTTATTATTCAAAAATTAGCTGCGGACAAAGAAATGTTCGGTTTCTTTGGTTTCAGTTATTTCTTAGCTGCAAAAGATAAATTGCAAGCTGCAAGCATTGAAGGTGGTCAACCAAGTCTATCTTCGATTCAAGATTACAGTTACGCAGTTGCAAGACCTTTATTCTTCTATGTGAAAAAAGCTCACGTGGGCGTTGTACCTGGCTTACATGAATTCGTAAAAGAGTTCACAAGTAAAAAAGCTATGGGTAATAAAGGTTATTTAACTGATATCGGGCTAGTACCTCTAGATGGCAAGTTATACAAAACATCTAGAACTAACGCTACGAAGTTAGTTAACATGCCTGCTAAGAAGTAGTAGTATCAATTAAACAAAAAGGGGGTATTTTACCCCCTTTTTATCTCTGGAAGCTCAATATGAATTTAATACTTGTAACTTTTATTATTCTCTTAGCTTTCACAAGTTATTATTTCGGTAGAAAAAAAGCTCTAGTTATTCAATCATCACAAAGACTTACGGCATTACCAAAATTTTATGGATATTATTTAGCTGCTTGGTGTGCTGCACCAGCATTAATAATTTTTGCTCTTTGGTCAGTTTTTGAACCATCAATAGTTAAAACATTTATTTTACAAGATTACACTGATCAGAACTTAACCAAAAACGAGCTTCAGCTTATTTACACAAAGGTTAAAGCATTAGCCGCAGGAACTTACACGGGAAATATTACTAATTTTCTAGATGAGTCTGCTAATAAGTACATTCAATTAAAAGGAATAGCTAACAGCGCTAAAGTAGCAATTATTTTAGCAATTTTAATTTTCTCTCTGAGTTTTGCGTATAGATCTGTTCAGAAAAATGATCGAATGAGAGAACCAGTAGAAATTTTTCTTAAATGGGTGTTATTTGTTGCATCATTAGGCGCAGTTTTAGTTACAATCGGAATAGTTTTTTCACTTTTATTCGAAGCGATTAGGTTTTTTCAAGCAGTAAAAATCTTTGACTTTATATTCGGAACTCATTGGTATCCTGCTAAAACTTTTGTAAGAGATGGCCAACCAGATCCTGAATTAATGAAGGATGCTTTCGGAGCTGTGCCTTTATTTGCTGGAACTTTTTTTATTGCTTTTATTGCAATGTGTGTTGCCATCCCCATAGGTTTGCTGAGTGGGATATATCTATCTGAGTATGCTGGAAGAGGCATAAGAAAATATGCGAAACCTATTATTGAGATTTTAGCTGGTATTCCAACAGTGGTATATGGTTTTTTTGCAGCTTTAACCGTCGGTCCTTTTGTTAAAGAAATTGGTAACGCTATGGGTTTAGAAGTTTCAGCGGAGAGCGCTTTAGCTGCAGGAGCAGTTATGGGAGTAATGATAATTCCTTTTATTTCAAGTCTAAGCGATGACGTTATGACGGCAGTACCTCAAAATTTAAGAGATGGGAGTTACGCAATGGGCGCAACAAAATCTGAAACTGTAAAAAAAGTAATTTTTCCAGCAGCCCTACCTGGTATCGTAGGTTCGATACTTTTAGCAGTATCGAGAGCGGTAGGAGAAACAATGATTGTTGTAATGGCCTCAGGACTAGCGGCTAATCTTACAATGAATCCACTTGAGTCAACTTCTACCATTACAGCGCAAATTGTAGTAATTTTAATTGGAGACCAACAATTTGGAGATCCAAAAACTCAATCAGCTTTTGCATTAGGAATATCTTTATTTATAGTAACTTTACTCTTAAATGTAATCGCTCTTTCAGTTGTTAAAAAATATAGGGAAAAATATGAATAGTTTTAAGAAAAATTTATTAAAAAAAAGATATAACGCTGAAAGAAGATTTCAATGGTATGGCAAAATAGCTATAGGATTAGCTTTAAGCTTTTTAGCAGTTTTTATGTTTCAGATATTTTCAAAAGGTTACTCAGCTTTCCAAAAAACTTGGATAGTAACAGAAGTTCATTATGATAAAGAATTACTTTTAATCGATGCAGAAAGCCCATCAAAAGATGATTTAGAAAATGCAGACTATTATGATGTTGCTTACAAAGCTATGACCTCATTAGATCCTGGACTTCCTGAAGAAGAGGATCGTCAATTGATACAAATGGTTTCGTATAAATATGAGGCAGAGGTTAAAGATCTACTTTTAAAAAATCCAGACTATCTAGGTAAAATAGTGCCCATAAAATTAACAGCTTCTGATGATGTTGATCAAGTTCATAAGGGAAATTATCCAAGAGATATTCCTGAGGAGAATAGAAGAGTAAATGATTACCAGTTGCAGATTTACGATATGCTTAATGAAAGAGGAGATATTTTATCAGAGTTTAACATTAGTTTTTTTACAAGTCCTGATTCAAGAGAGGCAGAACTAGCAGGTATAGCTAGCTCGTTTATGGGAACAGTTTTTAGTATACTAGTATGTTTAGCGTTTTCATTTCCTGTTGCAGTGTTAGCTGCAATTTATCTCGAGGAATTCGCACCAAAAAATAAATTTACAGATTTTATAGAAGTAAACATTAATAATTTAGCAGCTGTTCCATCGATAGTATTTGGTTTGCTAGGTCTTGGTGTTTTATTAGCAGTTTTTAATTTACCAAGATCGACACCACTTGTTGGAGGAATTACTTTGTCTCTTATGACATTACCAACAATAATTATTGCTGCAAGAGCTTCTTTAAAAGCTGTTCCCCCAAGTATAAGAGAAGCTGCTTTAGCGATGGGTGCAAGTAATATGCAAACAACCATGCATCATACTGTGCCACTATCAATGCCTGGAACTTTATCTGGAACGATAATTGGCTTGGCTCAAGCTTTAGGGGAAACAGCCCCTTTAATTTTAATAGGAATGGTTGCTTTTGTGAATACAATACCTGGTACGCCAGTTGATCCTGCTGCAAGTTTACCAGTTCAGATATATATATGGTCAGAAAGTGCTGAGAGGGGTTTTGTTGAAAAAGTATCTGCATGTATTATGGTGCTTCTAGCTTTTTTAATTTTAATGAACTTGGCAGCTCAAATCGTTAGACACAAATTTGAAAAGAAATGGAGTTAAATGAGTAAAATAAAAGCGGAAAATGTAAATGTTTATTACGGATCCAAACAGGCATTATTTGACGTCTCTATAGATATAGCAGAAAAAGAAGTTACAGCTTTAATTGGACCATCTGGGTGTGGAAAGTCTACTTTCTTAAGATGCTTGAACAGGATGAACGACGTCATAGAAATTTGTAGAGTTGAAGGCAGTATTAAAATGGACAACCTAGAACTGAATTCAAGAAAGTTAGATGTTGTGAGACTTAGGGAGAACGTTGGTATGGTTTTTCAAAAACCCAATCCATTCCCTAAAACAATTTATGAAAATGTAGCTTATGGTCCTACTATTCACGGTATTGCACAGAGCAAAGAAGAAATGGATCAAATAGTTGAAACAAGTTTGAAAAAAGCTGCCTTGTGGAACGAAGTTAAAGATAGACTTGATGAAATCGGAACTGGTTTATCAGGAGGTCAACAGCAACGACTATGTATTGCTAGAGCTATATCTGTAAGTCCAGAAGTGATTCTTATGGACGAACCATGTTCAGCGCTTGACCCAATAGCAACAGCTCAAATTGAAGAACTTATAGATGATCTTAAAAAAGAGGTCACAATTGTGATAGTTACCCACTCAATGTCACAAGCAGCTAGGGTATCTCAAAAAACAGGTTTCTTTCATTTGGGAAAACTTATAGAATTTGGACCAACAGATAAAATATTTAAAAATCCTGATAATCAGCAAACTCAGGATTATATTACAGGAAGGTTTGGTTAATGAGTGAAAAACCGCACATTGTAAAATCTTACGAAGAGCAACTTCAGTTATTAAAAGATACAATAGTGAAAATGGGAACTGGAGTTGAGAAACAGCTTGAAAACACTATTCAATCTTTAGTTAAAAAAGACATTAGTTTAGCAGAAAAATCTATCAAAGATGACGAATTGACTGATAAGTATGAAATAAATATAGAAGAGCAAGTTGTAAATTTGATTGCCTTAAGGCAACCTATGGCAATAGATTTAAGAGAAACAGTTGTTGCCTTAAAAGTTTCTTCAGACTTAGAGAGAATTGGTGATTTAGCAAAAAACATCTCAAAACGATTAACTAAAATTGGAACTGATTTACCTAATGATATTACTAAAAATTTCGAAATAGCTGGTTTAAAAGCATCAAAACAAGTCAATGCAGTTTTAAATTCGTATTTACATAGAGCTAAAGATACAGCAGAAAATGTTTGGAATTCTGATGAAGAAATAGATCAAATGACTAATTCTAATATGGAAGCTGCAGTAAAGCATTTAGAAAAAAATAAAAACGATGTACAAAAAGTAACCCAACTACTTTTCATGCTTAAAAATATTGAGAGGATTGGAGATCATGCAACCAATATTGCAGAGCAAGTTTATTTTCTGATTACAGGAGATTATTTAGAGGGAGACCGACCAAAAGGATAATGAGGGCAAATTTATTCATTGTTGAAGATGAAATACCCATCGTAACTTTACTTAAATACAATTTAGAAAAAGAGGGTCACAAAGTTGATTATGCAGTCAATGGAGAAGACGCTATTAGAAATATAAAGGAAAAAAATCCTGATTTAATTTTATTAGATTGGATGTTGCCAGATATTTCAGGTGTTGAAGTCTGTAAAAATTTGAAAAGAAGCAATCTTCACAAAAATATCCCAATCATTATGTTAACAGCCAAAGGTGAGGAAGAAGACAAACTTAAAGGATTTGAAACAGGAGCTGATGACTACGTAACTAAGCCATTCAGCCAAAAAGAACTTATTGCAAGAGTTAACGCTTTATTAAAGAGATCTAAACCAAGTGTTGCCGCTGATGTTGTAGTATTTGAGGATCTTAAAGTAGATAGAGTTCAACGAAGAGTTTATAGAGCAGATAAACAAGTTATAGTCGGCCCAACCGAATTTAAACTAATTGATTTTTTAATAAAGAATCCAAAAAGAGTATATTCGCGTGAGCAACTTCTAAATTCTGTATGGGGAGATGATATTTATGTTGAGTCCAGAACTATAGATGTTCATATAAGAAGACTAAGAAAAGCAATAAATATTGATGGCAAGAAAGATCTTATCAGAACAGTAAGATCTGCTGGCTATTCCTTAGATGTTTGAAGATCTTTTGGCTTTATAAATGATATTAATTTTCCTTTAACTTTTGATAACTTTTCCCAATCATTGAAATTAAAACTTACTTCAGCAACGGCTGCAGTAGGAAATTTTCTTTTTAAATTTTCAAATTGTTCGGAGTTTTCTTTAAGACAGATTCGATTTATGAGTTCACTAATTGAAGGTTCATGATTGATTAAAAGTAAAGTTTTATAATTATCAACTGTTTGTTTTAAGATATGAATAATTTCATCCTCACTAGCATGATAAAGCGCTTTTTTTTTAATAATTTTCTTAAAACTGATTTTTTCTGACAATATATTTAATGTTTGTATTGTCCTTTTTGAGGATGAGCAATAAACTAAATCAAATTTTAACTTCTTTTTAATAAAAAATTCACAAATTAATTTTGCTGAATTTTCCCCTCTTTTATTCAATGGCCTGTCATGATCATCTAAATCTGGAAAATCCCAACTAGATTTAGCATGTCTCATCGCATATAATTTAAACATATTTTTAATTTAACATTTAAATATGTCGAAAGCATCATTTTCAGAAAACGCTAATATTAGCAATCAACTCATAAACAGAGAATTATCTTGGCTTCAGTTTAATGATCGTGTTTTAGAAGAATCAAAAGATAAAACAAATCCTCTATTTGAAAGAGTAAAATTTTTATCAATCGCAGGTACAAATTTAGATGAATTTTTTATGGTAAGAGTCGCTGGACTTTTTAATCAAATTAAAGATGGTTTTGACGAATTAAGCGCAGATGGATTAACTGCAGAGGATCAATTGAATAGGGTCGTATTAAAAACTAAAGATCTATTAAAGAAGCAAAACGAAGCATTCCTAGAGTTGAAAAAAGAGCTATCGAAAGAAAAAATTTTCATTCGAAAAATGTCAGAACTAAATAAGAAGGATCTTATGTATCTAAGAGAATATTTTCAGGAAACAATTTATCCTATAATAACACCTACTGCCATTGACCCATCACATCCCTTTCCTTTTATACCAAATAAAGGCCAAGCAATTTTACTAAGAATGACTAGAATAAAAAAAAAAAGAGAACTAAATGCAATTATAGTTATACCAAGAGCACTTCCAAAATTTGTATCTCTAAACAATTCTGAAACAATAAATGAATTTGTCACAATTGATGACGTAATTTGTAAATTTGCTAATGAAATATTTCCAGACCATAATATCGAGGCAAGTTTGCAGTTTAAAATAATTAGAGACAGCGAAATTGAAATAGATGATGAAGCTGCTGATCTTGTGAGATATTTTGAAAAAGCAATTAAGAAAAGAAGAAGGGGAAACGTAGTTAAACTCGAAGTAATCACTAATTCAAACAAAAAACTTTTAAATTTTATTTCAAAAAAATTTAAAATGGATGAAGATCATATTTATGAGGTTGAAGGATTGGTTGGAATACAAGATATAGATGAAATTTGTAAAAAGAAAGATCCAAAGCTGAGATTTAAAAAGTTTAATCCTAGAGAAGTTGAAAGATTGAAGGAATTTGATGATAAATTTTTTTCAGCTATAAGAAGTAAAGATTTTGTTGTACACCACCCTTTTGAAACTTTTGATGTAGTAATTCAATTTTTAGAAGCTGCAGCAAAAGATCCCAAAGTTATCGGTATCAAACAAACTTTGTATCGAACCACACCTGACTCTCCTATCGTAAAAGCACTAAGTAGAGCAGCAGAAAACGGAAAAGTTGTTACAGCCGTAATAGAAATAAAAGCTCGATTTGATGAGGAAGCTAATATTGAATTATCTAGGAAACTAGAGAAAGCTGGCGTTCAAATTGTTTACGGATTCGCAAAATATAAAACGCATGCAAAGGCAAGTTTAGTTTTAAGAAAAGAAGGAGCTAAAACGCGAAGCTATGTTCACTTAGGTACAGGAAACTATCATCCAATTAACGCAAAAATTTATACTGACTTATCACTGTTTAGCTCTAATCAAGACTTGGCCAAAGATGTCGAAAAATTTTTCAATTATGTAACTGGTTATGCAAAACCAAAAAAATTGAATAAAATTTTTATGTCTCCATTAAATAGCAGGAATTTTTTTGAAGAAAAAATTGAAAATGAAATTGTAAATGCAAGTAAAGGAAAACCTGCAGAAATATGGGCAAAAATGAATTCTCTTGTAGACCCTGGAATTATTAAGAAATTTTATGAAGCTTCAAACGCAGGAGTAAAAATAAATTTATCAGTAAGAGGAGTGTGTTGCTTAAGACCTGGAATTAAAGGTCAATCTGAAAATATAAAAGTAAAAAGCCTTATTGGCAGATTTTTAGAACACTCAAGAATTTATTGTTTTGCAAATGGTAGTTCTATGCCCTCTCGAGAGAATCAGGTATATATTTCATCTGCAGATTTAATGCCTAGAAATTTAGATAGAAGAATTGAAATTATAATTCCGATAGAAAACAATACTGTGCATGAGCAAATTTTAGATCAAATTATGTTAGCTAACTTTAAAGATAAATCAGAAACATGGTATTTAGATAGTTTGGGAAACTATCATAAAGAACAAGAAAAAGGCTTTTCCGCACATTCCTATTTCATGAAGAACCCAAGTTTATCAGGTCGTGGTAAGTCAATTTTAAGAGCTAAACCTCAAAATTTAAGATTAGTAAAATGAAACCAGAATTAAAAAATCTTTTTAAATTTCAGTCTAATAAAAAGTCTAAGCAAGCCATAATAGATCTTGGATCAAATTCAGTAAGAATGCTCATATACGATAATTTTAAAATTTCTCCAATCCCAGTCTTTAATGAAAAAGCAGTTTGCAAACTTGGAAAAAATTTAGATAAATCTAAAAAACTAAATCCCGATGGAATTAAAGGTTCTTTAAAAGTTCTAAATAGATTTAAAGAAATTTTAGATATTTCAGACGTTCAAGATTTAGAAATTATTGCAACAGCAGCTTTTAGAGAGGCCACTGATGCAAGTGAATTTTTAAGAGAAATTGAAAAAATATTTAATAAAAAACCACTAGTATTATCTGGCGAGGAAGAAGCAAGAACATCAGCAAATGGTGTAATGGTAGGATTTGATGAAGTAGATGGATTAGTTGCAGATTTAGGAGGTGGAAGTTTAGAACTTGCCAGAGTTTCTAAAAATCAAATTTTTGAAACAACCTCTTTACCTCTTGGAGTATTAAGACTTGAAAATAATCCTATTATAAAAAAAAGAAATTTGGGAAAATATGTTAGAAAACTTTTAAGAGATGAAAAATGGCTTTCTAAAAAGAAATTTAAAAATATTTATTTGGTAGGAGGGACTTGGAGATCATTATTTAAATATCATCTCTTTAAAGAAAAACACCCATTACATATTTTGCATCAATATAAACTCTCAAAAGATGTAGCAGTAAAATACTTAAATAGAATTTCAAAATTTAATAAATCATCTTTGAAATCAATGGAATATATTACTAAATCTAGAACTCCCTATTTACCTTTTAGCTCTATAATACTAAACGAAATAATTGAAGCAGCAAGCCCCTCAAAAGTTATTTGCTCAATCAGTGGACTGAGAGAGGGACATATGAATACAATTATAAACCAAGGAATGAGCGAGGATGAAATTTTCAAATTAAAAACTGACGGTATATCTTTTAAAAAAGGGGACTATGGAAAGAGTTTTGAGAAATATTTTAATTTTATTTCACCATTATTTGAAGACAACGAATATTTTAATCGAAGATTACTAACCTTGGCTTGCATCTTAAGTAAAATGGATTGGGGCCTAGGAGCTTTTCAAAAAGCAGAATTAGTTTTTATGGAAGTGTTAAATACTCCATTACTAAAACTAGAACATAGAGATAGAGTAAAAGTTGCATCAGCAAGTTTTTGGAGACATTGTGGCTTAAAATATAATCCGAATTATCAGTTTTTATCCTTATTAAATAACAACGAAATTTTATCCTCAAAGCAAGTGGGATCTGCTTTAAGATTAGCAGAGTCACTCACTAGCATGTCTTCTTTGTTGTTAGATGAATTTAAAATTTATAAAAGAAATAAGACTATTTTTTTGAAAATACCTAACAATCATAGCGATATTGTCTCAAAACAAGTAACTAAAAGACTTAAAAACCTGGCAAGAGAGATGAATGTCGACTCCAATATCATTTATTCTTGAAAATTAATAAATCTTTAACTTAATTTAAATATTTTTTTAGCATTTATATATTATTAACTGATTATCAGTCTCCCAACTGTGTTGTTAATTAATTAGCCCATCAGCCCAAGGTATCAATATTTCCTTGGGCTGGCCTCCAATTACAAAATAATTTTTCTGATTAAATAGACAGCCAATATTCCACCAAGCATCTCAGCAATGATATAGCTAGGAGTATTTAAGTAATTAATTCCAGTAAATGTGTCTGTAAAAGTTCTTGCGATTGCTACCGCTGGATTTGCAAAAGAAGTTGAAGAGGTAAACCAATACCCCGCTGTTATAAAAGTAGCTACTGATGAAGCGACCGCAAGTTTGCCGCTCTTTAAAGATCCAAATATTACAAAAATTAATCCAAAAGTTGCAATGATCTCAGCTGTAAAAATATTTATTCCAGGTCTAATCTTCTGTGAAAGCTGCAACAAAGGAAGATCAAACATAAAATTTGCTAACATTACCCCTAACATGCAACCTAAGATTTGAGCAGAGATATAAGTGATAATTAAATTTTTTTTAATCTTGTTGGTAAAATACATTGCTAAAGTAACGACAGGATTGAAATGTGCGCCGGAGATATCACCGATTGAAGTAATCAGAACAAATAATCCTGCACCTGTAGCTAAAGTATTCGCTATTAACATTACAGCGATATCATCAGTTAGATTTTGAGCCATAATACCTGAACCAACAATAATCATGACTAAAAAACAACTTCCTATAAATTCACCAATAAATATCTTTTTACTTTTCATTTTTTACCCAATGTTTAATTTTTTCATTAATTATATTATAAGTTTCTTCAGCTATTAAATTTATTTTATCTTTATTTTTAGTTTTTTTAATTTTTTCAACAGGGTCCGCGATGTCCCAGTGCGTAATGGTCTTTTTTTTGGGCCATATAGGACAAACTTCTTTATTGGCGTTATTACAAACTGTAATCACGTAATCAATATCAATATCATTTTTTAAAAATTCATCAAAATTTTTCGAATAATACGTGGCTAAATTAAATTTTTTTCCTTCAAGATACTCTTTAATGTAGGGATTGATTTTCCCTGAAGGATTACTTCCAGCACTAAATGCGATGAATTGATTTCGGAAATTATTGTTTACAATACTTTCCGCTATTATGCTTCTTGCAGAGTTTCCAGTACAAACAAATAATATTGTTTTTATTTTCCTCATAAAAAATGTATTGAAGTGTCCCGAACTTACGGAACCAAAATTTGATAAAAACCAATAATAAATAATGGAATCTGTAACCCAAAATTGGTTAATATTGCTTTATCCTTAGAAATAAAACCTGCAATAGTCCAACCAACAACTCCCGCTCCATGAAACATTATATTTATTGGATACATATTCAAATTTGTTAATAAAATACCTGTAAGTACTAAAAAAGTACTTAACCATTTAAGGTATTTTTTAATAAACTTCATAGTCAATTATATGATTGTAATGTTAAAGTTTTGTTAACCAGACGAGGCTTTGACTTTTTTCTCGATAAATTCTGGTATCTCATCACCAAGATCATCGTCTTTTTGGTTTTTAGGTTGAAAGGCATACAAAACATGAAGTTTGCAATAAGGAAAATCTCCTTCAGGTTTTCTACCGCAAAAATAGAATTTTTCTTCATTAGGATGACCTATAGGCCACTTGCACGTTTCATCAGTAAGTTCTTCCAATGATTTAGGGTTTTCTGGCTCGAAGTTTTTATCTAATAATATTGATTGAAATTTAGCTTTTCTTGATGTGGGCGCTGGACCTCTTCTAATCTGCTTATTATCATTGGTTCTAGGCGAATTAGATTGCTTGGAAGGGGCTCTGGCTTCTAAATTTAATCTATGAGCTTTTCCAATTACTGCGTTTCTAGTAGTGTCACCTAATGCTTCGGCTATCTGACTTGCAGTATGCCCTTTAGACCAGAGTTCTTTTAATTTAGCGACTTTTTCTTCTGTCCAACTCATAGTATATAATTACAATATTTAGTAATTATTAAAAACTTAGGGCATAATATTGGGGTTTAAAACATTAAAACGCATCAAAGCTGTGAGTAGATTTAGTTTTGCACAGTTTTTTTAATAACAGGTTATAAGACTATCAATGGTTGAAATTTCGAAAAAATATAAAATTGGAAAAAGAAGATTTGGATTAGTTAATTGGTACGGAACATGGACTTTATATAAAAAAGAAGTTCTAAGATTCTTAATTGTTTGGATACAAACTATTTTTTCCCCACTAATTTCATCTTTACTCTTTTTACTTGTTTTATCTTTAGCCATCGGTGCTGATAGAGGAGATGTTCTTGGTGTACCTTTTATTACTTTTTTAGCGCCAGGGTTGATTTCTATGCAGGTAATTCAACAATCTTTTTCTCATTCTTCTTCATCTTTTATGATTAAAAAAATTGATGGAACTATAGTTGATTTATTATTTGCTCCCTTATCTGCTGGGGAAGTAACGATCTCGGTTTCTCTTGCAGCTGTAACAAGAAGTGTATTAATTGGAATAGTTTCAATTATTGTATTTAAATTAATTATAGATATTCAAATCAAAAACTATTTAACGCTTATAGCCTTTACTTTGCTTTCATCTTTTGTTTTAGGAAATATTGGAATAATCGCTGGACTATGGGCTGAAAAATTCGATCATATGGCAACAGTTACTAATTTTGTAATAGTTCCATTATCTTTCTTATCAGGCACTTTTTATTCAATAGAGAGACTCCCTGACTTTTTGCAAGCAGTAAGTAAAGTTAATCCGTTTTTTTATATGATTGATGGTTTTAGATATAGTTTTATTGGCACTTCAGACGGTTCAATTTCTATTGGTTTAGTGTATTTAACTGTCTTGAGCTTTGTTAGCTGGCTTGTTTGTTATTTATTGTATAAAAAAGGCTATAAAATAAAATCATGAGTAAAATTTTAAATACTTATAACAGAAAGAAAATCTCTTTTTCCAAGGGAAAAGGAAGTTTCTTATATACAACGAATGGAAAGAAATATTTAGATTTCGTTCAAGGAATTGCTGTAAATTGTCTTGGCCATGCTAACGACTACTTAATTAGATCTATCAATAAACAATCTAAAAAATTATGGCACGTTTCAAATGTTTTTACTATCCCTGAGCAAGAGAGATTGGCAAAAAGATTAGCCCAAAAAACATTTGCTGATTATGTAACTTTTCAAAATTCTGGTGCAGAAGCAACAGAGGCAGCTATAAAATTTGCTAGAAGATATTTTTATTCAAAAGGTCAACCAAGAAAAAATAGAGTTCTTTGTATTAATAACAGTTTCCATGGGAGAACTATCGCAGCTATTTTTGCTAGTAACAGTAAAAAAGCTATTGAGGGTTTTAAACCTAAAGTAGATGGTTTTGATCACTTTAACTTTGGTGATCACAAAGGTTTAGAAAAAGCTATAACCAGCAGAACAGCAGCAATCATGGTCGAGACAATCATGGGAGAAGGGGGCATTAAAGTTATTCCAGATTTTTGCCTTAAGGGCTTAAGAAAACTATGTAATAAGAAAAAAATTTTATTAATTCTTGATGAAGTGCAATGTGGAATTGGAAGAAGTGGCAAATTTTTTGCTTTTGAATACGCAAAAATCAAACCTGATATCGTTCCAATAGCAAAAGGTATTGGTGGTGGCTTTCCAATAGGCGCAGTTTTAGTTAATAAAAAAGTAGCTTCAGGAATGAAACCGGGAATCCATGGATCAACGTTTGGAGGGAACCCTTTAGCAATGAGTGCCGGAAATGCAGTCATGGATGTTATGTTTAAAAAAGGTTTCTTAAACAATGTAAGCAAAAATGGAAAATATTTTATAAATCAACTTGATAAAATTAAAAATAAGTATCCTAAAGTTATTAAAGAAGTAAGAGGTAAAGGACTGCTCATTGGACTTTGTCTTCATGTAAATCAAGCTAAATTTATTCAAAAACTTTTAGATAATAATTTATTGACAGTGAGAGCTGCTGAAAATGTTGTCAGACTTTTGCCTCCTTTGAATGTAACAAAGAGCGAGATTAACTTAGGTTTAAAAATAATAGAGAAAGTTTGCAAAAAATTTTAAATGAAAAACTTTATAAATATCTCTGACTGTTCTTCAGTAGAGCTTAGAGCCATTATTGAAGATGCAAAGAAGAGAAAACAAAATAGATCTGGATTAAATAAATCTGCGCCTGATGAAGATAAGCCTTTTGAAGGCAAGTCGATGGCTATGATTTTTGAAAAACCCTCAACAAGAACAAGAATGTCATTTGACATTGCTGTTAAACAACTAGGTGGATCATCAATTATTTTAAATCCAGATGGCATACATTACGGCAAGGGAGAGGAAACTTTAAAAGATACGGCAAAAGTTTTATCGGAGTATGTCGATATTGTTATGTTGAGAACTTCATCCCACAAAAATTTAGAGGAGTTCGGAAAGCATTTAGATGTCCCTATTATTAATGGCCTTTCAGATTTGAGCCATCCATGTCAAATTATGTCTGATATTCTTACTTATGAGGAAAGCAATGGTTCTATTGAAGGTAAAACTGTTTCTTGGATTGGAGATGGTAATAATAATATGTCAAATTCCTTGATAGAAGCTGCTGGGAAATTTAATTTTAAACTTAATATTGGTTGTCCAAAAAAATATTCTCCAAATAAGAGTATATTGAAGTTAGCGAAAAAGGAGAAAGTAAAATTAACAATTACTTCAAAACCTTTAGAAGCGGCTACAGGCGCTGATTGTGTAATGACTGACAAGTGGGTTTCAATGAATGATAAAGTAAATAAAGTTTCTAAAAAGAAAACTTTAAAACCTTACCAGGTTAATAAGAAATTAATGAGTAAAGCTAATTCAGATGCTGTTTTTATGCACTGCCTTCCGGTAGGAAGAGGAGAAGAGGTTACAAATGAAGTAATAGATGGAAAGCAATCAGTGGTTTGGAGACAAGCACTAAATAGAGTCCATGCTCAAAAAAGTATTATTAAGTGGTGTATCGATTAGGGTAAAGGTTTTGGATTATCACCTTTTGAATTCATATATAAAATAACTGACGCTCTGTCTTTTTCTTTTCTAAGTCCGGCAAAAGCCATTTTAGTTCCTTTAATATATGCTTGCGGTTTAATTAAGTAACTATTCATTTCTTCAAAAGACCATTCTTTCGCATAAGCAACCATTGCTTTAGAATATTTATAATCACTAACTGAACCGGCTGTTCTTCCAATCACATTCCATAAATTTGGACCTATCATGTTTTTTCCTCCAGCTGCAATCATGTGACAAGCGCTACATTTTTTAAAAACTTTTTCTCCGTGTGCTAAGTCTCCCATAGCCAATAAAGCTTTTATATCCACTACTTCTGGAACCTTTTCTGAAGTCTCAGTCGTGCTGCTAGTTGAGGCAACTTCAAATCCTTCAACTTTATAGGCCGTTTGCTCAGGTTTCTCTACATGGAATAATATGTCTGTAAATTTTCCAATACCAATAACAATTAGGGCCGTTAGAAGGACTGCGGCTATTATTTTATTTATTTCAAAACTATCCATAATTTTGGTAAGTATTTATCAGACATATAACACGAGTTTTAAAAAAAAAACTTAAAATTACCAAATTTTTTTGCGTCTCTAGGACGCATAATTATGAATAAAACTGCAATAATAATACCTGCAAGATTGGATGCTATACGATTGCCCAATAAACCCCTTAAACTTATAAACAACAAAGAGATGATTCTCCATGTTTACGAGGCAGCTATGAAGGCGAATGCTGGGGAAGTTTATGTGGCAACTCCAGATAAAAAAATAATTGATACTGTAAAAAAAATTGGGGGAAATGCAATTTTAACAGCAGAAAATCACCAGACAGGAACCGATAGGGTGTTTGAAGTCTTTAAAAAAAATTTAAATGCTAATCCTAATATAATTGTAAATTTGCAAGGTGATATGCCTAATATTTCACCAGAGACTATTAACAATTTAGTCGATTATATGAATAAAGGTCATTGTGAAATAGGAACTTTAGCAAGTAAACTAAGTTCAAATGAGGAACTAGATAACGAAAATGTTGTTAAGGTCCTAGTAAAAGAAAAGTTAAAAATGAGCATGTACGTAAAAGCCTTAGATTTTGTCAGACTCAAAAATACACAAGAACTTGAAGCTTACCATCATATTGGTATTTATGCCTTTACTAATAAAGCTTTATCGCGTTATGTAGGTCTTAAAAGATCAAAACTTGAACTTGAGAGGAAATTAGAACAACTAAGGGCTATGGAAAATGGAATGTCTATACACGTTGGTTATGTGGACTCATCACCTTTAAGTGTAGACACTGAAAAAGATTTAGAAGAAATTAAAAAGATAATGAAAACAAATGAGTAAAAAAAAAATTGCTATACAGGGTGAGCTTGGAGCTTACTCACACATTGCTGCGGAAAATCTTTACAAGGACTCTGAAATTAAAACTTGCACTACTTTTGAAGAAACCTTTAAACAAGCTTACAACGACCCTAGTTACAAAATTGTGATACCAATTGAAAACTCTCTGGCAGGTAGAGTTGCCGACATTCACTACCTACTTCCAAAATATAAATTACAAATTCATGGAGAACATTTTCAAGCAGTTGAACATAATTTATTATGCAAACCAGATGCAACTATAAGTGATATAAAATTTGTTAGAAGCCATGCACAGGCGATTGGACAATGTCAAAATTTAATAGCTAAAAAAAAATTTAAACCGATAATCTCAGCAGATACTGCTGGGTCGGCTAAAGATTTAGCAGAGGGTAAAGATAAAACTATTGCTGCAATAGCCTCGGAACTTTCTGCCAAAATTTATAATTTGAAAATTCTAGAAAAAAATATTGAGGATGAAAAAGGAAATGTTACTCGTTTTTTAATAATGGGTAAAAATATTGAACAGCCAGAATTTAAGGAAGAAAAAAAATTTATTACTAGTTGTATATTTAGAGTAAAAAGTGAACCTTCAGCGCTTTACAAATGTCTTGGTGGTTTTGCGACTAACCAAGTTAATTTAACTAAGTTAGAAAGTTTTTCTGTTAAGAATACTTTTGATCAAGCAAACTTCTATCTTGATCTTGAAGGTCATTTGGAACAACCTGGAGTAAAAAAGGCTCTTGAAGAACTAGGCTTTCATACTGAAACTTTAGATATTTTGGGAGTTTACGAGGCTTCGCCATTTAGGCAAAAATAGTCCACAAAACTAGATTCTACTCTTGTAGTATTTGAATCGATCTTGATATACTCATATTGAGGTTGGCATCAGGTGGATGTTTCATCAACCCGGTCAGGTCTGAAAAGAAGCAGCCGTAGTGAAAATTATTCAGGTTGTTGCCTGCCTCTTAAAGATTAATGATGAATAAAATTTTAGCTCTTAAATACCGACCTCAAGGTTTCAAAGATTTGATCGGCCAAGAAGTAATGGCACAAACAATTACAAATGCTATTAAATTAGGTAAAACACCGAACGCCTATTTATTGACTGGAATAAGAGGAGTAGGAAAAACAACTACAGCAAGGCTGATTGCTAAAGCACTAAACTGTACGAAGAATTTGTCAGATGGTGAAACATGCTCTGATGATAATTGTCATTGCAAAGATATAGTAAATTCTAATCACATGGATGTTTTAGAAATGGATGCTGCGTCCAAAACTGGAATAGATGATGTAAGAGAATTAATAGAAAATTCAAAATATAGCCCGACAAGCGCCAAGTTTAAGATTTTTATTATTGACGAAGTTCACATGTTATCCAAGCAAGCATTTAATGGTTTACTCAAAACGTTAGAAGAGCCTCCACCAAGTCTAAAATTTATACTAGCAACAACAGAGGTAAGAAAAATACCAGTTACAATTTTATCCCGTTGCCAAAGGTTTGATCTAAAAAGAGTGAGCGTTGAAGAACTTTGTAAACACTTAAAAAATATTTCAATTAAAGAAAAAGGCTCAATCTCAGATGATGCAATTAAATTAATTGCCAGAACTTCAGAAGGATCAGTAAGAGACTCAATTTCACTACTGGACCGAGCTTTAATTTCTCAATCAATAAAAAATAACACTATCGAAGAGCAAGACGTTAGAGAAATGTTGGGCCTCGCAGACAGAGGCAAAGTAATATCTCTCTTTAAAGAAATTTTAGAAGGCAAAGAGAAAGATGCTCTTAAAATACTCCAAGGATTATTAGACGATGGGTTAGATGCTAAAAATTTTTTAAATGATATTTTAGAAGTTTTATATCTATTTAGTAGAAGAATTAATTTAGGAACTATCGAGAAAGATATGACTATTTCTGAGTCAGAGACTTTGATGATTGAAAAGTTTTCAAAAAATATTGACATGCAAGATATTGGTTTGTTCTGGCAACTAACTATTAAAACTATAGATGATCTCAGAATAGTTGGTAATGAAAACTTAGCTTTAGAGATGTATGTTATGCAATTATGTCATTTGAAGAATTTAGAAGAAAAAGATGAAACAGATATTCAAAATGAAAATATTTCAGCGAGCAAGGAAGAACTGACTGGAAAAAAAATTGAAAATAAAAATCTACAGAATGATCTGCCCAATCAGGTAAAAAATCAATTAAAAAGTACTAATCAAATTAAAACAAGTCCTATCACAAAAATAGATAACAGAAACGAAAAATCTAAAATTAAAATTACAAGTTTTAAAGAATTAATAGATTTAGCAAATAGTGAGAAAGAAATTGAACTAAAGTATGATTTGGAACGAAACGTTAAATTAGTAAGTTTTAATAAGGGAAAAATTGACATTAGTTTTAATGAAAAATTGAACAAAAACTTTATTAAAAACTTAACTGATAAACTATTAAGTTGGACAGGTGAAAGATGGATTATTTCTTTAAGCAAAAACTCAGAAGCAAAAAGCATCCATGAAAAAAATCTAGAAATTATGGATAATAAGATTGATGAATTTAAAAAAAGTAAAATTGCAAAGGACATAGAAATTAACTTTCCAGATGCTAAACTTATTGAAATTAAGGAGGAATAGTAAGTGACTAATTTTTCAGACATGCTTTCAAAAGCAAAAGCAATGCAAGAGAAAATGAAAGAAGCTCAAGAGCAAATTAAAAGAATAGAAGTTGAAGGTGTATCCGGAGGTAATCTTGTAAAAGTAATTTTAACAGGAGATTACGAAATAAAATCAATTTACATTTCTGATGAAGCAAAAAAAGAAAAACAAGAAATAGTTAATGATCTAATCATAGCAGCATATAATAATGCAAAAGAAAACCTAAAAAAAAAATCTGCAGAAGAATTATCTAAAGTGACAGGTGGGCTAAATCTTCCAATGGATTTTAAACTACCTTTTTAATGGAAAACGAGATCCCAGAGATTAACGAGCTTATCAAACAGTTTGCAAAATTGCCTGGACTTGGCCCTAAATCTGCAAAAAGAATTATCTTAAAATTAATTAATAATAAAGATAACATGATAAAACCATTAGCTAAGTCTCTAGCTGAAGTTTATAAGAAAGTAGTTCGTTGTACTGAATGTGGAAATTTGAAAATTATTGATAAAATTTGTATATGTACCTCAGATAACTCTTACGATAAGATTTGTGTGGTAGAAAATTTAGCCGATATGTGGGTAATTGACTCAGCTAATATATACAAAGGTCATTACCACATTCTTGGAGGTACGTTAAATTCAAACGAAAACTATGAGCAAAAAAACTTACTTATTCAATCATTAGTAAGTAGAATTAAAAAAAACAACTTAAAAGAGGTAATAATTGCAACAAGTGCTACTGTTGAGGGCCAAACAACGGCACATTATATAGAAGATATTATTAAGAGTGATAAAATTAAAATTACTAAGTTAGCTCAGGGTTTGCCTGTAGGTGGTGAAATAGAACAACTCGATGATGGCACTCTTTTTTCTGCTTTCAAAAACAGAGTTCCAGTAACCGATTAATTTGTAGATTTTTTTTCCAATCTTTTTTGATGTAATAATGGTTCAGTATATCCTGACGGTTGAACTCTTCCTTTAAAAACGAGATCGCAAGCAGCAGTAAATGCTATCGATTTTTCGAAATCTTCAGACATTTTTTTATATTTAGGATCATTTTTGTTTTGATCATCAACTGTCTTTGCCATCTTTTTCATTATTTTCATGACTTGCTCTTTATTACAAATTCCATGATGAAGCCAATTAGCAATATGCTGGGATGATATTCGAAGTGTTGCTCTATCCTCCATCAATCCTACATTATTAATATCTGGTACCTTTGAACAACCAACTCCTTGGTCAACCCATCTGACTACATAACCTAAAATACCTTGTGCGTTATTTTCAATCTCACGATTAATGTCTTCAACTGACCAATTAGGTCTATCAGCTTTTGGAATTTCTAAAATATTTTCTACTTTTGCCATATCTCTTGATTTAATTTTATCTTGTTCATCAAATACATTAACTTTATGGTAGTGAAGAGAATGTAGTGTCGCTGCAGTTGGAGATGGCACCCAAGCACAGTTTGCACCAGATTTTGGATGACCAATTTTTTGTTCCATCATATTTGCCATTTGATCTGGCATAGCCCACATTCCCTTACCAATTTGAGCTTTACCTGAAAAACCACATTTTAAACCTATGTCAACATTCCAATTTTCATAAGTATTCAGCCAAGTTGATTTTTTCATTTCACCCTTAAATATCATTGGTCCTGCTTCAAAAGATGTGTGCATTTCATCTCCAGTTCTATCCAAGAAGCCGGTATTAATGAAAACAATTCTATTTTTAACTTGTCTAATACATTCTTTTAAATTGACTGTTGTTCTTCTCTCCTCATCCATAATTCCGACTTTAATAGAGTACTTTTTAATACCCAGTGTCTCTTCAACTTTTTCAAATAAATTATTTGTGAAAGCTACCTCCTCTGGTCCATGCATTTTAGGTTTAACAATGTAAACTGAGCCTGTTCTTGAATTTTTTTTATTTTTAAAATCATGAAGAGCACATAATGTAGATACAAACGCATCCAAAATTCCCTCTGGTATTTCCGCTCCATCTTTTAAAAGTATGGCTGGGTTAGTCATTAAATGTCCTACATTCCTATTAAGCAATAAAGCTCTGCCATGAAGATTAATTTTTTCTCCATTTTTAGAGACATACTCTCTATCTTGGTTGAGTATTCTGACAATCTTTTTACCATTTTTCTCAAAAGCAGAAGATAGATCTCCTTTCATCAAACCTAACCAATTTCGATAGCACTTAACTTTGTCTTCAGCATCAACAGCCGCTACAGAGTCTTCGTTATCTACAATCGTTGATAGGGCGGACTCTACTACTATATCCGAGATAGAAGCGTTATCAATTTTTCCAACCATGGTGTCAGAGTTTATTAAAATATCGATATGAAGATTATTATTCTTTATTAAAATTGAATTTGGATTTTCTTTTTCACCTTTATACCCTACAAACTGTTCATTGTTTTTTAGAAAAAATTTATTAGAATCAGAAAATATAACAAGTTTATTTCCCTCTATTGTAAATTTTGAAACATTTTTCCAGCTGGTTTCTGCTAATGGAATTCTTTCGTCTAAAAAATCTCTTACAAAATTTATTACTTTTTTGGCTCTATCTCGATCCCAACTTTTTCCTATACTTCCTGATATAATATCTGTGCCATAAAGTGCATCGTATAAACTTCCCCAACGCGCATTTGCAGCATTCAATGCATATCGAGCGTTATCTACTGGAACCACTAGCTGAGGTCCTGCTATAGAGGAAATTTCTTCATCTACATCGGTTGTCTCTATTTTGAAGTCATTATTTTCTTCAGCTAAATAATCGATTGATTTTAAGAAATTTATGTATTCTTTTTTATTAAACACTTTACCTTTATTGGATTTATGCCAATCATCTATTTTTTTTTGTATTATTTCTCTTTTTTGAATTAAAGTTTTATTGATTGGCGACAGTTCATGAACAACTTCCGAAAATTTGTTCCAAAATTTATCAACTTCAATGTTAGTGTTGGGAATCACCTCGTTATTTATAAACTCGAGGAGAGTTGAACTAACTTTTAAGCCACTTTTATCTACCATTTTCATTATGAGCCGATCTTTACAATATTTTATAATATAATAATACTATTATTATTGTAACATTTTATGAAAAATTATTTAGATTTCGAAAAAGAAATAAAAGCTCTAGAGCAAGAGGTAGATGGGTTAAAAAGTCCTTTTGGTTCAGAGGGGATATCTGAAGTTGACACAGATAAAATTAAGAATACTCAGCAAGAAATTAATAAAAAATTAGAGGAGATATATTCTAATCTTAATAGCTGGCAGCGCACACAAGTAGCGAGACATGAAGACCGACCTAAAGCAAATTTTTATATAAAAAAAATATTTTCACAATTCACTTTACTCTCTGGTGATAGATATTTCGGTGATGACAAATCTGTAATAGCTGGGTTTGGTTTAATAGATAATAAATCAGTTTTAATTATTGGGCAGGAAAAAGGAGAGGACCTTAATAGTCGGATTGAAAGAAACTTTGGAATGATGCGTCCAGAGGGATATAGAAAATGTATAAGGCTTATGAAACTCGCTGACAGATTTCAAATACCTGTTGTAAGTTTTATTGATACTCCAGGAGCTTACCCAGGTATTGGAGCCGAACAAAGAGGGCAAGCTTCCGCTATTGCAAATTCAATTGAATGCTGCATGTCATTAACTGTTCCGAATATTTCTATAATAATTGGAGAAGGGGGATCTGGTGGAGCAATTGCTTTGGCATCTTCAAATAAAGTTATAATGTTAGAAAATTCAATTTATTCAGTAATATCTCCAGAAGGATGTGCATCTATTTTATGGCGTGATCCAAGTAAATCTTTACAAGCCGCTGAAGCAATGAAACTTACTGCTAAAGATTTACTAAAATTAAAAATAATTGATGAGGTAATCCCAGAACCATTAGGAGGAGCTCATAGAGACCCAGAAGCTATAGCTGCAGATATTAAGTTTTCAATTATTAAAAATCTAAAAAATTTTGAAAGTTTTAGTAAAGATGAAATATATGATCACAGAAAATCTAAATTTTTACAAATTGGAAGAGATCAAGGGTTCAGCAAATCTTCTAATATCACTGACGGAGGATTAAGTTATAAAGAATCTGCCTTGAATAAACTTAAATCTCAAATAAACAAAAAT
Organism: uncultured Pelagibacteraceae bacterium; assembly: GCA_902618555.1. Lineage (GTDB taxonomy): Bacteria > Pseudomonadota > Alphaproteobacteria > Pelagibacterales > Pelagibacteraceae > Pelagilacustribacter. Next base: position 8,596 of record CACNAY010000003.1, on the reverse strand, counting down.
AAATATGTTTATGGAGGGTTAGGACTTATTGTTATAATTGGCCTAATAGCCTTATTATCTTAGTATTGTTGCACAAAAACAATTGCGGCAAATAATGTTTTTCTCCTATTGACTTCTATCGTGTAAATCTATTTAAGGTTCTTCAAGACTAACTTATGGTTAGTTGAAGTTAATAATAATAAGGAAAAATAATAAATATGAGTACACTAAAAGGTAAAGTTAAGTGGTTCAATGGTACTAAAGGATATGGTTTCATTGAAAGAGAAGACAAAGAAAAAGACGTGTTCGTCCATTCTTCTGCGGTTAGAGAAGCTGGTTTAAAGTATTTAAACGAGGGTGATGAGTTAACGTTTGAAGTGGAGAGCACAGAAAAAGGTCCTTCAGCAGTAAAACTGCAGAAAACATCTTAATCTAAATTTCCAAAATCACTGATTATCGGGACAATAAATTAGTCTTTACTATTTTTTGTCCCGCTAATTTCATCTTGAAAAAGTCACAATTATTTTCTAAATATAGAATCATGATTATAAAAGTAAGAAACATTTCAACATTAAGATCACATTCGCACAGAATGCACGCTAAGCTATTGCTTAGCTTATAATCAAAAATATATAAATTTAATTAAAATTAATATAAAAATAACAGGGATGCAGCAGTAGCTCAGTTGGTTAGAGCACTAGTTTGTGGAACTAGGGGTCGGTGGTTCGAATCCACCCTGCTGTACCAAAAAATGACAAAAGAAAAAAAGAGCAAACCTTCTAAAGAACTTCCATTAGGGTTTGTAGATAGACAAGAAAAAGAATTACTCGTACGTGATTTTATAATTTCTAATATTAAAGAAGTAATGATCAAATACGGTTTTCAATATCTCGAAACTCCAAGTTTTGAGTATTCAGATAGTATTGGTAAATTTTTACCAGACAAAGATAGACCTGATGAAGGTGTTTTTTCATTTAAGGATGAAAATAAGTGGTTATCGTTAAGGTATGATCTCACAGCACCTCTAGCAAGATATGTTGCAAAAAACTATTTAGAAATTCCAAAACCATTTAAAAGATATCAACTCGGAACTGTTTGGAGAAATGAAAAACCTGGCCCAGGGAGATTTAGAGAATTTTTACAATTCGATGCTGACTTTGTTGGCACCAAAAGTTTACAAGCAGATGCCGAATTATGTGTAATGATTTCAGAAATTCTCGAGAAGTGTGGTCTAACAAAGTCAGATTATATACTTAAAATATCATCAAGAAAAATAACTGATGAATTATTTAAAAAGATTAATATTAAAGATAAACAGCAAAAACTGATAATATTAAGAGCTTTAGATAAAATTGATAGACTTGGTTGGATCGGAGTAAAAGATTTACTAGGTGCTGGCAGAAAAGATAAATCTGGAGATTTTACAAAAGGTGCAAATTTAAAATCCAGGGATATTGAAACAATTAAAGAAACATTGAAAAAAAAAATACCTGAAACGGAGGATCTAATTGATATATTTAAAATTTTAAAAGATTATAATTTCAGTAATTTTGAATTTGACCCGTCAATTATTAGAGGGCTAGAATATTATACCGGAGCAATCTTTGAGGTGAATTTAAAATTTGATGTTACTAATAATAAAGGTCAGGTAATTCAATTTGGTTCTATTGGAGGTGGAGGGAGATATGATAATTTAGTAAATAACTTCGGAAACTATGATGCTCCAGCTACGGGCATATCAATCGGACTAGATCGATTGGTTTATGCTTTAATGCAAAAAAAGAAATTTCAAATTAAACAGTCTAAACCTGTAGTTATTTGTGTTTTTGAAAAAAATTTTTTGAAAGAATATGTAAATTTACAAATAATGTTAAGAAAAGCCGGTGTAAGTGTGGAAATTTATCCTGGCGAAAGTAAACTAAAAAAACAAATGGAGTATGCGAATAAGATAAAATCTCCAGCCGTAATTTTATACGGTGAGAATGAGATAAAATCAGGAAAACCAACTTTAAGAAATCTTATTTCTGGTGAGGAAAAATCAATTGAAATCAGGGAGTTAGTTAATGAAATCAAAAAAATTATCTGAAACTATAATTCAAACCTTTAGAAGAAATGGTTTTGTTTTATCAGAGCCTGATGTTCTATTAGATTCAGATTACATTATCGAAAGATCTGGAGAAAAATTTAGAAGTTCAATGCTTACTTTCAAAAGAGAAGATGGAAAAACTATGTGTTTAAGGCCAGATTTAACAGTAGCCTCTTGTGTTAGTTTTTTAAAAAATAAATCTTCCTCTAAAATTTATTATTCAGGTCAAGCATATAGAAGATCAAGCAATAAAAGCGGGAACTTTATTACCGATCAACTAGGCATTGAAATTCTAGGTTCAAAAAATCAAATTCAAGATGATTTTAAAGTAGTAAGTACAATTTTAAGTACAACAAGAAAAATAAAAAGAAAAAAAATTCAAATCAAAGTTGGTGACATAAGTTTATTCAATAGCTTAATTAATGCTCTAGATATGCCTGAAAGATGGAAGTTAAGATTAATAAGACATTTTTGGAGACCAAGATACTTCAAGGAACTTTTAAAAAGATTGGAAAAAAACACAGATATTGATGCAGTTTCTTTTGATGCAGATAAAAAAAGATTTTATGAAATGAAAAAAATGGATCAAGAAAAAATTGTTGCTGGAAGAACAGTGTCAGAGATTTTAAATAGATTTGATAAAAAATTAAAAGACCCTAGATCTTTCACGGATGGAAAAAAAATTGCAAAAATTATTAAATCTTTTTTAAAAATTAATTGTAAACTTTCAGATCTTGATGACAAATTATTAAATTTTGCTAGGAAAAATAATTTAAAAAAAAATATATTTAAAAATTTTAAATCTATTCTTAATCTTAAAAAACTTAATCAAGATATAATTTTCATCTCAAATTTTGGAAGAGAAATTGAATATTATACTGGAATTGTGTTTGAGGTATTTTCAGGGAACAAAGAAATTGCTAGGGGCGGTCGTTACGATGATTTATTAAAAAGCCTAGGTGCCAAAAAAAATATTCCGGCAGTTGGTGCAGCAATAAACTTAAAGAATATATGAAAAATTTAATTTCCATAGGTCTACCTAGTAAAGGAAGATTAAAAGATAAATCTATTGCATTTTTTAAAGATAAAAAACTCAAAATTTTACAAAGTAAAAAAGAAAGAAATTATTTTGGGGCTATCGAAAATAAACCAAACATTAAAATTATTTTTCTCCATGCTAAAGAAATTATTCAAAGATTAAGCGACGGGACTTTGGATATAGGAGTATCGGGATTAGATCTTTTAAAAGAGTCAGAAAAAAACCTACAGGATAAAATAAATGTACAAAAAAAACTTGATTTTGGTAACGCAAATTTGGTTGTAGCAGTTCCAGAGGACTGGATAGATGTACAAACTATTGCTGACCTTGAAGAGGTATCATTTGACTTAAAGTCTAAAAGAAACAGCAGGTTAAGAGTAGCTACCAAATACCCAAATTTAACAAACGATTTCTTAATTTCCAGAGGAGTTACACAATACAAGTTGATATCAAGTCTTGGAGCCACAGAAACATATCCTTTTATTGGATCCTCTGAAATTATTACAGATATTACTTCAACAGGTAAAACTTTAGCTGATAATAATTTAAGAGTCTTAAAAGACGGATTAATATTAAATTCTACTGCATGTTTATTTTATGCAAAAAAAAAGACTGCAAAATTGCAACCTTTATTAAATTTTTTGGGTAAGTAAAATTATATTTTCATTTATTAAATTGTAATATTGATCAGAAATATTCATTTATGATTTTTTCTAAAATATTGTTTTCTTTTTTAACCTTAATTTTTTTAAATAAAAAATATCTTAAAAATTCAATTTTTAGTAAAAAAGTGAATTTTATTCTCACAAATTTTGGAATAAAAAGTTTTAAAAATTTTAATATTCTATTCTCAACTTCAAATTGATATTCTCCTTCTTTATTTTTGGCAGTTTTTCTAGTTTGAATGGATAATTTTTCAATTAAATCTTTATTTTTATCTTCTCCTAAATAATCTAATAGTTCATTTAAAAATTTTTCTTTATTATTTAAAAGATCGTTATAATTAAATATTCGTATTTTGTCTTTAGGAAGAATATTTGTAATTTTTTTTAAATTGAAAGTATCAAATAATAAAAGCAAATTTTCCCAACCGTATTTCTTTTTGTCTATATAATCTAGATAATACTCAAACATTAAAAATTTTTCTCCAAATATTATTCCAATACGTTCTTGAAGTGTCACGAAGAGAGAAGTTATTGAACTTTTTAAATTTCTCTGAATAAAGAAAAATTTATAGGGAGTATTAATTTTATGTAAAAAAAATAATAAATTTCTTAATTTTCTTTCTAGATTAACAATTTCCATCTTATTAGTTAATATATTTTTTTGATAAGAAACAATCCAAGTTTCTTGTGAAATTAAAATTTTATTTTTGCCCTTACAATAATTTTTAAAATCTTGAAATAACTTATTCAAATCTGAATTTGAAAAATTCCTTCTATTTTCAATAAAATCATTAAGTTGATCAAATAATTTTGAGTTTTTTTCTTTATAATTTCTTCCAAAATAATTTATATCCTTTAAATTTGGATATAAATGAGTTTGTAAGTTAGTTGTTGATGTTTTTGGAAATCCCAAATTTATTATAATCATTACAAAAAAATTATTTTAATTTACCCTGATCTCTTAGTTGTTTTCTAATTTTTGTTGCTGATATATCTTGTATTTTATCTGGTAAAACAATTTCTTCTAATTTATATCCAACTCCTCGTCCATAACAAATGTTCGTAATATTAGGCACAAGTATAATTTTGTATCTGCCTTTAAAATCCGGACTTAATTTTTCATCTATCGTTTCTTTTATAGTATTAAAATCAAAAGGATTATCGTCAAGGCCTTGAACATCTCTTACCATAATAATTACTTGACCGGTTTTTCTTATTATTTCTTCAAATAATGTTTGATGTCCCAAATGCCAAGGTTGCCATCTTCCAAGCATTTGAGCGGTTGGTTTTTTATTATCCCATTGATAAGGTTTTATTTTATTTGCGATTTTAATTGACCAAATTTCAGCATTTTTTTCTGTTACCCTAAAATCAAATTTTTCTGGTTCAATAAAAACTTTATTAGTATCTTCAAATCTGCCTTCTTTTATTGTATCTACCCATATTAAGACATCCGGGGCAAATAATTCACGTCCTTTAGGCGTAGGACAAACAAAGTCAGCAATTACTATATTGCCCTCTAATTTATATTTATTTGCAAGATCTGCCATTCTTTGAGCTTGTCTATTTCTGCCTTCTATAGAAAAATCCCAATCATTTGCTTTTTTTCTTATTTCATCGGCATTTAACCATTTCGCATTTAACAATTTCACAAGTTTTGATGCTAGAGTTGTTTTTCCTGCTCCTGGCAAACCCATTATTAAAATTTTCATATAACAAATACTATTTAAGTTTTTTAAGAGAAGTAAAATAAAATGACAAAATAGTCGACAAAAAAAAATCCCCGAAATTTACATTTTTTCGGGGATTTTAAATTTTGATTAGAGTTTATGGGTTTACATACCCATTCCACCCATTCCACCCATTCCACCCATTCCTCCACCCATTGGAGGCATTGCAGGGCTCGAGTCTTTTTCCTCTGGTTTATCCGCGATCATTGCTTCAGTTGTTATTAGTAACCCAGCAATAGAGGCGGCATCTTGTAATGCTGATCTTACAACTTTAGTTGGATCTATAATTCCTTTAGCAAACATGTCTACATAATCCTCATTTTGTGCATCATAGCCTTGAGAAGATTTCTTACCCTCTAAAAGCTTGCCTACTACCACTGATCCATCAACACCAGCGTTTGCAGTAATTTGCCTGATTGGAGCTTGAAGTGCTTTTTTTACAATTTCTACACCAGCTTTTTGGTCATCACCTTTTACTTTTACTCCATCTAGATCCTGAGCAGCGTATAGTAAAGCACATCCACCACCAATTACAACTCCTTCTTCTACTGCAGCTCTTGTAGCATTAAGTGCATCCTCAACTCTATCCTTTCTCTCTTTAACCTCGACTTCTGTAGCACCACCGACTTTAATTACAGCAACTCCTCCAGCGAGCTTAGCTAATCTCTCTTGAAGTTTTTCTTTATCATAATCTGATGTCGTTTCATTTATTTCAGATCTAATTTGATTACATCTTGCTTCGATATCAGATTTTTTACCTTCACCGGCTACAATCGTACTGTTCTCTTTATCTATTTTAACTTTCTTACAAGAACCAAGGTCACCTAATTTTACATTTTCTAATTTTATACCTAGATCTTCTGAGATAACTTGTCCTCCAGTTAGAATAGCGATATCTTCTAACATCGCTTTTCTTCTGTCACCAAAACCAGGTGCCTTAACCGCAACAACTTTAAGACCACCTCTTAATTTATTAACGACTAAAGTTGCCAAGGCTTCCCCTTCAACATCTTCAGAAATTATCATCAAAGGTCTATTTGCTTGAACTACCGACTCTAAAAGTGGAACCATTGGCTGCAAGTTAGTTAATTTTTTTTCTACTAGAAGAACTAAAGGGTTCTCCAGCTCAGTAATCATCTTTTCAGTATTCGTAACAAAATAAGGTGAAAGATACCCTCTATCAAATTGCATACCTTCAACAACATCTAATTCAGTTTCAACACCTTTTGCCTCCTCAACCGTGATTACTCCCTCATTACCAACTTTTTGCATAGCTTTAGAAATCATATCACCTATTGATTTCTCGCCATTAGCTGAAATAGTTCCAACTTGAGCAACTTCCTCATTTGCTTTCACTTTTTTAGATGATGTTTTTAATTTGTTGATTACATTTTCTACAGCTTTATCAATACCACGCTTTATATCCATAGGATTCATACCGGCTGTTACATATTTCAATCCTTCATTGACTATTGCTTGAGTAAGTATAGTTGCAGTCGTAGTACCGTCACCAGCATTGTCATTAGTTTTGCTTGCGACTTCTTTTACCATTTGTGCTCCCATATTTTCAAATTTATCATCTAATTCTATTTCTTTTGCAACAGACACACCATCTTTCGTAGTTCTCGGAGCTCCATAAGATTTATCCATAACCACGTTTCGACCTTTGGGTCCTAAAGTTACTTTAACAGCATTAGCTAAAGTGTTCACTCCAGTAAGCATTTTTGATCTTGCTTCAGTGTCAAATTTTATAATTTTTGCCATTATATTCTCCTAAATGTTATTTTTTACTTTTTGAAATTCCCATTATGTCTGACTCTTTCATAATGCTATATTCTTTACCGTCAATCTTCACTTCAGTACCAGACCACTTTCCAAAAAGCACGATGTCCCCGACTTTCACGTCCAACGGAGCTATTTTCCCGTTTTCATTTTTTGAACCAGGTCCTACAGCGACTACCTCACCCTCTTGAGGTTTTTCTTTTGCTGTATCAGGGATAATAATGCCTCCAGATGTCTTTTCTTCACTGTCTAAAACTTTGATAAGCACACGATCATGCAAAGGTCTAAATTTCATATGTATTTTCTCCTATAAATTTTTATGTAGTGTTGATATGGTGTGTTTTTAACGAGATTTCAAGAGGCAAAAATCATTAAAAAACAACGAAAATACTATGTTTAGTAATTGTTAAAACAAAAGAGAGAGTAAATAATTTGAAAAGGCTTAATCATCTGTCTGAAATATCCAAAAACTATGACACTTTCATAATTGACCTTTGGGGAGTGATTCACAATGGAATAACTTTGAATTTAAAAGCCATGGAAGCAGTTGAAAACTTAAATAACAAATCTAAAAAAATTGTTTTTTTATCTAATGCTCCAAGACCTAGCTTGAAAGTGATTAATTTTTTATTAAAAATGGGGATGGATAAAAAATATCTATCAAGTGTAATGACTTCTGGTGAAGCAGCAATGCTTGCAATTAATCAAAACCAATTTGGAAAAACTTTTTTTCATTTAGGGCCACCAAGAGATACATCTATATTTGATAAAGTTAAAGAAAATAAAACAAATATAGATCAATGTGATTTTATTTTGTGTACTGGCTTATTTGATGATTATGATGATGATTTAAATTATTATAAAGATTTTTTAAAAAAACATATATCTAAAAAATTAATTTGCACTAATCCTGATTTAACTGTTCATAGAGGCAATATAGAAGAGTTATGTGCTGGCTCAATAGCGAAAGTATTTGAGGAACTTGGAGGAAAAGTTTCCTACTTTGGAAAACCCTATCCAGAAGTTTATAATATGTGCTTTAGTGCAAATGAAAAAGTTTTAGCTATTGGAGATAACTTAAGGACAGACATAAAAGGAGCTAACAATTTGAACTTAGATTGTATATTTATTACAGACGGAGTTCATAGAGATGAATTGGATAAAAATTCCGACTTAAGAAATCTTTTAAAAACTTACAACGTTGAAATAGATTTCTTTCAAAAAGAATTAACTTGGTAATATGAAAATTTATAAAAATGCTAATCTAAAAAGTAAACATTGTAATGGTGTTCTTGCTATAGGAAATTTTGATGGG
>CACNAY010000002.1 GCA_902618555.1 uncultured Pelagibacteraceae bacterium | reverse complement strand
TTTAGATGAAAAATTAGGAGGATTACATAAATCAGACTTGATAATTTTAGCAGGTAGACCTTCGATGGGGAAAACCGCTTTAGCTACAAATATTGCATACAATGCAGCTAAAAATATTTTATCAAGGCAGGAGAAATCCTCTGTTGCTTTTTTTTCTTTGGAAATGTCTTCAGAACAATTATCAACAAGAATATTATCTGAACAAGCAAGAATAAAATCGGATTCTATTAGACAAGGAAATGTTACTGAAGAAGAAATAAATAGATATATTGAAACCTCGAGAAATATTTATAATTTGCCTTTGTTTATAGATGAAACACCAGCAATCACCATAGCGACTTTGAGCAATAGAGCTAGAAGAATAAAGAGAGTGCACGGACTCGGTTTAATAGTAGTAGATTATATTCAATTAATGAGGTCTAGCTCAAAAAAAAATGATGGAAGGGTACAAGAAATTTCAGAAATTACACAAGGATTAAAAGCTATTGCCAAAGAGCTTTCAGTGCCTGTTTTAGCTCTATCTCAATTGTCCAGAGCAGTTGAGCAGCGAGACGATAAACAACCACAATTGGCTGATTTAAGAGAGTCAGGATCAATTGAGCAAGATGCTGATGTTGTAATGTTCGTTTACAGAGAAGCTTATTACCTAGAAAGAAAACAACCTAAACTTGGATCTATTGAACATGCAGAATGGCAGTCAAAAATGAATGATGTAAATGGGTTAGCAGATATAATTCTAGGTAAGCAAAGACATGGACCCACAGGTACAATTAAAGTCGAGTTTGAGGGAATTTATACGAAATTTAAAGATTTGAGCAAAAATTAGAGCTAATTTTTTCTTTAGTTATAGTAAAATTCAGTTATATCTGAATTGTTAATGCTGTCGAATATTTATAAAAAATTAATCATAGATTTTTCAAAGTTTACCTTAACATTATTATTAATATTAATTGGATTTTCTTTGTATCACTCAAAAAATTTTAATTTGGATGCTTCTTCTGATGCCCTACTTTTAGAGGGAGATAAAGACTTAAAGTATTTAAGAGAAGTAAATGAGAGATATGGATCGAAGGATTTTTTAGTCTTAACTTATACTCCTGTATCAAGTTTTACTGAAAAAGAAACTATTTTAAACCTGCAACTATTAAAATCGAAAATTGAAAAGCTTACTTGGGTCGATAGTGTAATAACAGTAATTGACGTACCATTATTAAAAAGCACTGATGAAAATTTGATGGATAGACTTAAAAATTACAAAAATTTAGCCTATCCAGAAATTGATAGAAAAAGGGGATTTGAAGAAATTTTAAATAGTCCAATTTATAAAAACTACGTTATTAGTGAGGATGGAAAAACATCTGGAATAGTTGTTTATTTAAAGAAGGATGAAAGATTGTCCGAATATATAAAAATAAAAGATAAATACTTTAATCAATCTAAAGAAACAGGTTTAACTCAAGAAGAAAAGAATAATTATAAAAAATTTATTAAAGAATATGATGAATACAAAAATCTATACAATATAAGAAACCGTCAAAATATAAAAGAAATTAGAGACGTAATTAGTAGGTATGGTGAAAATGCAAAAATACATTTAGGTGGTATCCCAATGATTGCCGATGACATGATGAGTTTCATAAAAAATGACATTATTGTTTTTGGTATTGGTGTTTTAATTTTTATAATTTTAACCCTTTGGTTAATTTTTAAAAATATAAAGTGGGTCTTAATGCCTTTAATGGGATGTTTAACCTCAGTGATAGTGATGATTGGTCTATTGGGATTAATTGGCTGGAAGGTTACAGTTATATCCTCAAATTTCATTGCTTTAATGTTAATACTGAATATGGCAATGAACATTCATGTAACTGTCAGATTTCTCCAATTAAAAAAAGAGTTTCCAGAACTTTCAAGATCCCAGGCAGTTTTGATTTCAACAAAAAAAATGATGCTTCCAATACTTTATACTGTGCTTACTACAATTTGTGCTTTTCTCTCTTTAATATTTAGCGGAATAAAACCAATTATTGATTTCGGTTGGATGATGACTTTAGGGTTGTTAGTTTCATTTCTTGTTACCTTTCTACTTTTACCTTCTCTGCTCAATTCTTTCTCTGCAGAGAATGAAATAAACATCAAAAATACTGAAAAATCCTTTGTTACAACACTACTTGGATCTATCGCAAAAAAATTCAAATTTCTAATTTTTTTAGTAACAGGATTAATTGTAGTTGCAAGTGTTCTAGGAATATCAAAATTAGAAGTTGAAAATAGTTTTATAAATTACTTTGACAAAAAAACAGAAATTTATAAAGGGATGAAAAAAATTGACGAAGATTTAGGTGGCACAACACCTTTAAATATCATCATCAAGTTTCCTGTAAAAAAAATTAATGAAGAACAAGATGATGAGTTTTCTGAGTGGGAAGAGGATAGTAATGAAAATGAAAATAAAGCAAAATATTGGTTTACAAGAGATAAAATGGATAAAATTTTAAAGGTACATGATTATTTAGACTCTTTGCCTGAAATTGGGAAAGTTTTATCTTTTGGGTCAATTTTAAGAGTAGCAGAAGATTTAAATAATAAAGAACTACAAAGTTTAGAAATTGCAGTTCTTTATAGTAAAATTCCTCCTGAAATCAAACAAGAAATCATATCGCCATACATTTCAGTTGAAGAGGACGAAGCAAGAATAAGTGTTAGGATAAAAGACTCTTTAGAAAATTTAAGAAGAAATGATTTAATAAAGAAAATTAATTTAGATATAAATGAAAAACTTGGATTAGAAAAAGAGGAATATCAACTAACCGGTGTTCTTATTTTATTCAATAACCTTCTTCAAAGTTTATTTAAATCTCAAATACTCACTTTGGGTATAGTAATGCTTGGAATTATTAGTATGTTCTTCATACTTTTTAGAAACTTAAATTTATCATTAATTGGTGTCGTGCCAAATTTTATAGCTGCTTTTTTTATTTTAGGAATAATTGGTTTAGCAGAAATTCCTCTTGATATGATGACAATTACGATTGCAGCTATAACAATTGGAATAGCTGTAGATAATAGCATACATTATATTTATAGATTTAAAGAGGAATTTGAAAAAATTAAAGATTATAAAAAAACACTTGATAGATGTCACAGTACTGTTGGAATAGCTATATTAAATACCTCAATTACAATAGTTTTTGGATTTTCAATTCTTGTGTTGTCAAATTTTATTCCAACAATTTATTTTGGCGTATTTACAGGTATAGCAATGTTACTTGCTATGATTTCTGTATTAACACTTCTTCCACAGTTAATATTGATTTTTAAACCTTTTGGAGAAGAAATTTAAATTAACAGTTATGGTTGAAGAATTTCAAGAATTTTTTGGTCAACTTAACCTTTTTGATATAATATTTTTATTTATTTTAATTTATTTTGTTTTTCAATGTTTTATTAAAGGTTTTACTCTTAGTTTAATTTCATTTATGAAATGGGTTTTCTCTACAATCGTAACGATTATTTTAGTACCAAAAGTTCAACCCATAGTAAGTGAATATATTAAATCAGATTTCGTTAATAACATAGGTATAGGTATTGTAATATTCGTTTTTACTTTATTTTTAGCAATTTTAATTGGAAAAGTTATGGGAAGAGCTTTAATATGGACTGGAGTTGGATCAATCGACAAAACTTTTGGATTATTGTTTGGTGTTTTTAAAGGGTATGTTGTCTCTGTGTGTATATTTTCTATATTAAATTGGTTTTATCCTTACCAGAATTGGGGTATATCAGCTGAAGATGCACTGAGTTTTAACTTAGTTAATAAAGGTAGTAAAATGTTGATAGAGGAATTTCCGTCAAGCGAAGATTTTATAGATACGAAAGAAAAAATTGAAAAAATTTAATTTTGATAAACTCAAAGAAGAATGCGGTGTATTTGGAATTTCTAACCATGAAGACGCCTCTGCGCTTGTAGCTTTAGGACTACATGCCTTACAACATAGAGGGCAAGAGGGTTGCGGTATAGTCTCATTTGATGGAAAAAACTATCACTCAGAAAAAAGACAAGGTCTAGTCGGAGATCATTTCACAGACCCAGAAACGTTGAAGAAACTACCAGGCCATTTTGCTATTGGGCACAATAGATACTCTACAACTGGTGAAACATCATTAAGAAATATACAGCCATTTTTTGCTGATCTACATATGGGAGGTCTAAGTTTGGCTCATAATGGAAATTTAACAAATGCTTTATATTTAAGAGATAATCTAGTGAAAGATGGAGCCATTTTTAGAACAACAAGTGATACTGAAACAATAGTTCAGCTTATCGCTAAATCTAAAAGAGAAAAATTTATTGATAAATTAATTGAAGCTTTGTTTCAAATCCAGGGAGGATACTCTCTTATTTTGATGACTAATAAAAAATTAGTGGGAGTTAGAGATCCTTTTGGAATTAGACCATTAGTTATTGGAAAATTAAAAAAATCTTATATTCTTGCGTCAGAAACTTGTGCACTTGATATAGTTGGTGCGGACTTTGTTAGAGAAATTGAGAACGGGGAAATTGTGGTAGTAGAAAATGGAAAACTTTCAAGCATTAAACCTTTTCCAAAACAAAAATCAAGACCATGTGTATTTGAGTATATTTATTTTGCCAGACCTGACAGCTTAATTGGGGGAAAATGCGCTTATGAATACAGAAAAAATTTAGGTAGAGAACTTGCAAAAGAGACTGATTTACCTGCAGATCTAGTTATACCAGTCCCAGACTCTGGAGTTCCTGCAGCCTTAGGGTTTGCAGAACAATCTAACAAAAAGTTTGAGCTTGGATTAATAAGGAATCACTATGTTGGAAGAACTTTTATTGAACCAACACAAAATATTAGAAGCTTAGGCGTGAAGCTTAAATTAAGTTCAACAAAGACTATTGTGAAAAATAAATCAATAATTTTAATAGATGATTCATTGGTGCGCGGCACAACGTGTCATAAAATTATAAAAATGCTGTACGAGGCTGGTGCTGCAAAAGTACACGTGAGAATTGCTTGCCCGGAAATTAAGTTTCCAGATTTTTATGGCGTAGATATGCCGACCAAGGAGGAGTTGTTAGCATATAATAAAAATATAAATGAAATGACTGATTATATTAAAGCAACAAGTTTAAAGTTTTTAAGTATAGATGGATTATATAAAGCGTTAGTAAATGAAAAAAGAAATATTATATATCCGCAATTTAGTGATCATTATTTCACTGGGGAATATCCTATAAAGCCATCCGATAATCTAAGAGGCTTAAAAGTTAAACAATTGTCTCTTTTAAGTGGTAAATCTAATAACTAATTAATTATAGAAATTTTATTTTTAAAATCAAAATAAATCATTTTTTCTTCAATTAATATTGGCTGAGTGTTTAATTTGAAAGGCAGTTTGACAATTTTTTCAAGATTTCCTTCTATATTAAAAACTAATAAATAGGAATTTTTCAAAAAAATAAAAATTTGGTTGTTAATCATCATAATTTTTTTTAAATTTACTTTCTTTTTTTTTGTGTTTAGAAAGTTAGATATTTTTTCGTTAATATCATATGAATAAACAATTTCACCATTATTTAAATTTAAACAAATAAGTAAATCATTTTTTGAAATTAAAAATAAATAATTATTGATTATAATTGGTTTAACAAAAGAGGAAAAGTTTTTTTTATAAAGGATAGTGCCGGTACTACTATTAATTACATAAGTAAAATAATTAGTAGTGACTATAATTTTTTCTTTTGAATTAATTAATTTATTCCCAAAAAATAAATTAGATGGATCATCATTAGCTGTTTCATTCAAATTTATAAACCAATTTATTCGCATTTTTTTATTGTCAATAGAGTACAAAGAACCAAAAGTATTCAGATAAAATGTATTATTTTTATCAAGAGAAATATTATTTATAAATTTATTTTTTATAATGGTTTCCTCAGTTGGAATTAATTTTAAGATATTTCCATTATTTTTATTTATATAATACAGATCATTATTTTGGTTTGATAAAATCAACTTATTTTTAAATATTTTTAAATTTGATCTAAATGGTATCTTAAAATTTTTTGCCCATAGAATTTTATTATTGGTATAATCAAATGAGTAAAGATAACCTAAATTATCAGATACGTAGATGATCCTATTCTCAACAATTAAGTTAAGTTTTTTAATATTTTTTTTAAATTTTTTTTTATAAAAATTGAAACTTGAAATTTTTTTTTCATTATTTAAAGAATAAATATTTATATTACCATTTTGATCTGAAGAAATAATATTGTCATTTTCATAGAGAATATAATTGTCTACTTTGTATTTAGTAATCTTATTGCTTCGAAAATATTTATTATAAAGTGCAGTATATTTAAAATTACCAGAGTTATTATAACGATTATAAAAAATATCAGTCCACTCTTTACTTTCTATTAAATCAGGTAATTTAAAACTAAAATCATCTTTTATATTGATTTCTCTTGAGAAAGAGCTCTTCGTAGTAATTAAATCTTCAAATTGATAAAATTCGTCATCTTTTTTATTAACAACATTTGATTCACTTTTCCAAATTCCTGATTTGTTATCAAAAGAACAATTCTGAAAAAAAAATAAAATTAAGAAAATTAAAAGTATCCTCATAATACTTGTCAATTTGATAATATTTCTTCAGCTAAATTTTTAATTTTAGAATTAGTATTTATCAATTCTTTAAATAATTTATTTGCATCTTTTTTTTCGAAATTTTTTAATAAAAATAAAGCTTTTTTAAATTTTAATATATCTTTCTGATCTTTATTTTTTTGTAATTTTTCTACTTTATCAAAGTACTCTAAAATTTTATTTTTGTCGTTTTCTAAATCTTTTTCTACTATATTATTTAATGCTAAAGTTGAATAAAAACTGTTTTTTGATTTTAGTATATTCTCATATATCTCTTTTGACTTTTGATTTTGGTTTTTAGAATAAAGAATACCTGCTTTAATATACTGTTCTGAAATAAGAATATTTTTTCTTTCATTATTTATTTGTAAAAAAATAACGAGTGCAACTATAATCAAAAATATTGAAAAAAAAATTAATATTTTAATTTTATTTTCTTTGTAAAAATTAATTAATTTACTTTTTAACTCAATTTTATTATCTAGGTTTTGATCCATTAAGAAAGTTTTTTTTAAGAGGAAAATTTCCTTTTTTTACATCTCTACTATATTTTTTTACAGCTTTTTCAATTGTTCTATTTAATGAAGCGTATTTTTTTACAAATTTTGGATAAAAACCACTAATTCCAAGCATATCATCTGTAACAAGTATCTGGCCATCGCAATGAGAGGATGAGCCTATTCCTATAGTTGGGATGCTTATATTTTTTGTTACTAATGCAGAAGCCTTTGGAGTTAAACATTCTAGTACTATAGAAAATGCACCAGCGCTCTCAATTAATTTAGCCTCTATTAAAAGTTTTTTTGCACTTGAAACTGACGTACCTTCAATTCTAAATTTTTTTTTAAATTGGGGAGTGTAACCAATATGACCCATGACGGGTATTTTAGAATTTACTAGTTCTCTGATTATTTTAAAATTTTTACTATTACTTTCTAATTTAACTGCATCACACTTTGTTAATTTCATTATTAATTTTGCATTTTTCTTTGCTTTTTTTATATTACTATAAGTACCCTTTGGCATGTCGACGACTAATAATGATTTCTTAACTCCTTTTTTTACGCTAATTGTATGTTTAATAATTGTTTCTAGGTTAATTTTATGGGTATCATCAAAACCATAAAGAACGTTTGCCATTGAGTCTCCGACTAAAATAATGTCACAATAATTATCCAAAATTTTGGCTATATTTTTAGAATAAGCTGTTAAGCTTACTATTTTTCCATTATTTTTTTTTTTTAAAATATTTTTTATTTTTATATTCATCTTAAGCAAACTCTATTCTAGCTCAATAGTGCTAGGTGGTTTTGAGCTTATATCATATACTACTCTATTAATGCCTTTAACATTATTAATGATTTTATTAGAAATTTTATCCAAAAAATCTTTCGGAAAGTTATAATAATCTGCAGTCATGCCGTCCTCAGAGGTTACTGCTCTAATTAAACAAGTATATTCATATGTTCTAGAGTCTCCCATTACACCTACAGTTTTGATTGGTAGTAAAGCTGCGTAAGCTTGCCAAATTTTATTGTAAAGGTTACTTTTATTTAACTCATTTATATATATTTGATCAGCCTCTTGGAGAATTTTAATTTTTTTAGTTGTTATTTCTCCTACAATTCTTATAGCTAAGCCAGGCCCTGGAAACGGATGCCTTTGAGATATATTTTTTGAAAGACCCAATGATTTACCTAAAACTCTTACCTCATCTTTAAAAAACTCTCTTAATGGTTCAATTAATTCTAAATTCATTTTTTTAGGTAATCCACCAACATTATGATGGGATTTGATTTTAGATGTTTTGCTTCCTGTAAAAGATTTGCTCTCAATGACGTCGGGGTAAAGCGTTCCTTGAGCAAGAAATTTAACGTTTTTGTATTTTTTTGCCTCTTTTTCAAAAATTTTGATAAATAAGTTTCCAATAATTTTACGTTTTTTTTCAGGATTAGAAATATTTTTTAGTTTTTTCAAAAAAATATTTGATGCTTTTATGAGTTTAACATTTAATTTATATTTATCTTTAAAAATTCTATAAGTATATTTAAATTCGTTTTTTCTCATAAGCCCGGTATCTACCATTACGCAAATTAAATTGCGTTTAATTGCTTTATTTATCAATAGTGCAACAACACTACTATCGACTCCACCTGAAAGAGCACAAATCACTTTATTTCGTTCAACCTTTTTTTTGGTTTCTTCGATAAGTCTTTTCTTTTGGTGAGCTACATTCCAATTTTTTTTAATTTTGCAAATTGAAAACAAAAAATTTTTAAATATTTGTTTTCCATTGTCAGTATGCGTTACCTCAGGATGAAACTGAACACCGTAAATTTTTTTTTTTTTATTTTCTATAATTGTCAATTTGGAGTCTTTTGTGTAAGCCACAGCTGAAAAGTTTTTTGGTAGTTTTACCACTGCATCTTCATGACTCATCCAAACTGATAACTTTGATTTAAAAAATTTTTTAGTTAATAAAGATTGTTTTTTTTTGAAAATAAATGCTCTTCCGAATTCTCTTCTTTTTTTTGAAGATTTTATTATTCCTCCGTAAAGTTTTGAAATAAGTTGCAAGCCGTAACATATCCCCAATATCGGTATTTTTTTTAATAAGATTTCTTTAGGTATGCTTTGAAAATTAGTTTTAGTAACTGAAGATGGGCCTCCAGAAAGTATTATCCCACTAATTGATTTGAAATTTTTGAGATTTTTGATGCCTAATGGTGTGATTACTTCTGAATAGACTCCTAATTCTCTTACTCTTCTTGCAATTAATTTTGTTACTTGTGAGCCAAAGTCTACAATTAATATTTTTTCCTTATCTGTATGAAATCGCATTTATTTTTTTGATAAATTTTCAATTTCTACTTTTAGTTTTTTACTTTTTTCACAGAATTTTTTACAAAAATTTATTAATCTATTATTAAGTTCTTTGCTTTTTTTATAATCAGACGAATCCAATTTCAATTTTGCTAAATTATAAACAGCCTCTTCATTTTTTGGATTTAATAAAAGCACAGTATTTAAATTTTGTTCTTCTAAAGTTTTATTATCAAGACTTCTGAAGATTTTCGACAGATATAAATATGATATTTCGCTTTTGGGATTAAAAACTATATCTTGTTCAAATTTAAATTTTGCTTTATCTAGTTTTTTATTTTTGAAAAGATTTAATCCCTCTTCAAAGTACTGAGTGTTAGCAAATAATAAATTAGGTATAAAGATTATTATCAAAAATTTTTTTAATATTCTTTTAATCATAATTTATAATTAATAGTTTTTTGTGTCATTTCAACACTATGCACCATACTTTCGTAAAATCCAGCTTTAGTGATTTTAATAAACTTTGCGTTTTTACTTATCTGGCTTAAATTTTTGGCGCCAATATATCCCATTGATGAACGTAGCCCCCCTTTTAATTGATAAATAATTTTTGATACTTTTCCTTTATACTCTACTCTTCCCTCTACTCCTTCTGGTACAAATTTAGATTTATCTTTAAAGTTTTTTTGAAAATACCTATTTGCTGAACCCGATGACATTGCTCCGATAGATCCCATCCCTCTATATTTTTTAAATATTTTACCTTTAAATTTAATTTTTTTTCCCGGGCTTTCATCCGTTCCAGCAAAAATTGAACCCATCATTATGGCATCTGCTCCAGCTGCTATAGCTTTCGCTATATCTCCTGAAAATTTAATTCCTCCATCTGAAATAATTTTAATTTTTTTATTTTTCATTGCTCTCTTTACTTCCATAATAGCCGATATTTGTGGAACTCCTATTCCAGCAACCATTCTTGTTGTACAAATAGAACCTGGTCCGATACCAACTTTGATAATATCAGCGCCAGCATCATATAATCTTTTAGCAGCTTCTGCTGTCGCAATATTTCCAACACAAAAGGGCACAGATTTATCAATCTTTTTCAATCTTGATAATATTTTTAAAACTCTTTCACTATGGCCATGTGCTGTATCTATAACAATTAAATCACATCCATTAGCTATTAAGGATTTTGCTCTTTCAACGTCTTCATATTTGTTAGTACCAACTGCTGCTCCAACAAATAATTTTTTTTTCTTAACTTTAATTATTTCTTTCGTTTGCTTTTTTGTGTTTAAATTACGATGGATTATTCCTATGCCTCCGCTTTCTGCTAATGATATAGCCATTTGAGACTCCGTTACCGTGTCCATTGCAGATGACAGGAAGGGCACTTTTAAAATAATTTTATCAGTTAATTTAAGTGAGATGTCAGTTTCTGATGGAAGTACGTCTGAGTATTGCGGAAGCAATAATACGTCATCAAAAGTTAGAGATTCTTTAATTGTTACCATATAAACTTATATACAATTTTTATGTTTTATAAAGTCTTTAAAATTTCACAATGTATATAAGTTTCTTTTGACTCTTTTCTACTAGACTCAGGTTTAAAAAAATTTACTTTTTTATACAACGATTTAGCTAAATTTTTTACCTCAATAAAATCTTCACCCATAAATAGCTTTGAAACAAAAATACCTTTTTGTTTTAGTACTTTTGAGGAAAAATTAATTAATTCTGCACATAATTGGTTAGTCCTTATGGAGTCGAGTGACCTATTACCAGTTGTATCTGCTGCCATATCAGAGATTATGACGTCCAAATTCCCCTTAAAAAAAAAAATTATTTTATCCTTTGTTTTAGGGTCCATAAAATCACATTTTAAAAAACTCACATTTGGAATAGGCTTCATTTCTTTAATATCAATAGATAAAATTTTTCCACCTTTGACAAGTTTGCTTGCAACTTGAGCCCAACTTCCAGGACTTGATCCTAAATCTAATAAATTTGAATTTCTCTTAATAAATTTATATCTATTATTTAGCTCAATAAGTTTAAATGCTGCTCTTGACCTATAACCTAATGTTTTTGATTTTTTAAAAAACTGATCTCTATGTTGTTTGATTTTCCAGGTATTACTTTTTTTTACTCGTTTTGACTTTTTCATTATAAAATATCTTCATGATCTTCATCAGATATTTTCGTAGAGTGTTTTTTTTGTTTTTTATATATATAGATGCTTAATGGAATTGAAATTAAATAAACAATTCCAAATATTAAAAGAGTTTCAAAAGTATAAAATAAAAGTGCTATAAAAATAATTCCAGCTGCAAGTAACAAAAATACTGTTGTCTTAGGAGAAATAGATATTTTTTTAAGAGAAAGAGTTGGTATTTTGCAGACTAATAATAATGCTATCAAAATAGTTAGATAAGGGGTAAAGTTTTTTACATTAATATCAAAATTAAATTCACTTAATTCATAAATAAGAGGAATTAATATTAGAAGTCCTCCTGCTGGAGAAGGCACGCCTTCAAAAAAATTATTTTTCCATTCTTGATTATTTTCGTGTTTAGTCAGATTAAATCTCGCTAATCTAAGAACACAGCAAACTGAGAAAATCAAAGCAATAGCCCAACCTAGTTTTCCATAATTATTTAGTTCCCAGAAATATAAAATTAGAACTGGAGCAATACCGAAACTTACAAAGTCTGTTAAAGAATCTAATTCTTTACCAAATTCTGAAGTTCCTTTTATCAATCTTGCTACTCTTCCATCAAGAGCATCTAATATAGCAGCAAGCATAATTAAAATTACTGCAAGGTTAAAATTTCCATCTATTGAAAATTTTATAGAACTTATTCCAAGACAAACTCCGGCTAGAGTAAGGATGTTTGGCAATAAATACCTTGTTTTTTTTGAAGATACTAATTTAAATTTTTTATTTGGTTCCATTATTCTGATGCGATTAGACTTTCACCGGCTACCACGTTTTGTCCTAACTTTGCTAAAACTTTTTTATTTTTAAAATATATATCAACTCTACTGCCAAATCTTATCATTCCAATCCTATCACCTTGTTTTAATTCTTGTCCTTGTTCAGCCTCACAAACAATTCTTCGTGCAATTAATCCTGCTATTTGAACAATGATAATTTCTTCATCGTTTTTGTTTGATTTTATTTTAAAAAAATTTCTCTCATTTTCTTCACTAGCTTTATCTAAAGACGCATTTAAAAATTTTCCAGGTTTATAATAAATTTCTTCAATCTTTCCATTTGTAGGTATTCTATTCACATGACAATTGAAAACATTCATAAATATACTCACTTTTGTATAAGTGGTATTTTCCAATCTTAGTTCCTCTGGTCCAGATCTCTCAGATACATCAGTTATTAATCCATCAGCTGGACTTACTAAATAAGACTCATCGTTAATTGGATAACGTTCAGGATCACGAAAAAAGTAATATACCCAAACTGTTATAATAACTAAAATAAAACCTATAAATTTTGAAAAAAGCAATGCAACAAATGAAGCAATAATAGAAATAGCTAAAAATTTGTAGCCTTCTTTATGTATCTTTGGAAAAATTGTATTAAACATAATTTTAAGTTTGCTAAATTTTTTCTAATATGTATAAAAATCAAAGTTTATCAATCAATATTTTATGGCAAAAATAAAAGTTAAAAATCCAGTAGTTGAGTTAGATGGCGATGAAATGACTAGAATTATATGGTCATTCATAAAAGATAAGCTTATTAAGCCATATCTTGACATAGATCTTAAATATTATGACCTTGGTATGGAGAGTCGAGATAAAACTGACGACCAAATAACAGTAGATGCGGCAAAAGCAATCAAACAATACGGTGTAGGTGTTAAATGTGCAACTATTACACCCGATGAGGCCCGTGTAGAAGAATTTAAATTAAAAAAGATGTGGAGATCACCAAACGGTACCATTAGAAATATCTTAGGCGGTACAGTTTTTAGAGAGCCGATTATTTGTAAAAACGTTCCTAAACTAGTTCCTGGTTGGACCAAACCAATAGTGATAGGAAGACATGCTTTCGGTGATCAATACCGAGCTACTGATTTTCTGATACCAGGTGAAGGAAATTTGGAAGTCAAATGGACTTCAAAAGATGGAAAAGATTCAAAAAAATTTAAAGTTTTTGATTTTCCTGGTTCAGGAACTGCTCTCACAATGTACAATTTAGATGATTCTATTAAAAATTTTGCAAGAGCATGTATGAACTATGGTCTTGGAAGAAAATGGCCAGTTTATTTATCTACTAAAAACACAATTCTTAAAGCATACGATGGTAGGTTTAAAGATCTGTTCAAAGAAGTTTTTGAAAAAGAATTTTCTGATAAGTTTAAAAAAGCAAATATTACATACGAACATAGATTAATTGATGACATGGTTGCATGCGCTATGAAATGGAATGGTGGATATGTTTGGGCATGTAAGAATTACGATGGTGACGTGCAGTCTGATACTGTTGCTCAGGGATTTGGATCTTTGGGTCTCATGACTAGTGTTTTGATGACACCAGACGGCAAAACAGTCGAGTCAGAAGCTGCTCATGGAACTGTTACTAGACATTATAGAATGCACCAACAAGGTAAAGAAACTTCTACAAATCCAATAGCATCTATATTTGCGTGGACAAGGGGTTTAGCTCACAGAGGAAAACTTGATAAGAATGAGGAACTAATTAAATTTTCTAATAATGTTGAAGAAGTATGTGTTAAAACAGTTGAAAGCGGTTCAATGACAAAAGATTTGGCAATTTTAATAGATAAATCAAATAAATATCTAACTACGAGTAAATTCTTGGAAGCTATTGATGGAAATTTAAAAAAGAAACTTAACTAATTTTTTTAGATATTTCTTTAAAAGCTTCCTCAATTTTGTCTTGATCTACACCACCGGCTTGAGCGAAATCTTTTCTACCACCACCGCCTTTGCCACCTAAAATAGCAGATGCAGCTTTTACTAAATCGACAGCATCATATTTTGATGTTAAGTCTTGAGAAATTCCTACAGCTAAACCGACTTTATCTTCAAACGTCGAAACACTAATTATTATTCCAGATTTAATATCTTTTTTTCCTTGATCAATTATACGTCTTAGTTCTTTTGGAGGAAAATCTTTTAAAATTTGTTCTCGAATTAATATATTCCCAATTTTTTTATCCTTGATAATATTTTTACTTTTATCTTTCTTGATACCTTCAATTTTTACTTTATTAAGTTGTTTATTTAGATTTTTCAAATTTTCAGACAAGTCTAAATCTTCATTAAAATCAGGTTCAATTTTGAATTTTTGAAGTTCATTTTCAATTAATTTTATATCTTTTTTTAGATTAGACTCTTTCAGGGATTTGTCTTCTTTTTGTGTTTTTTCGTATTCTTCTAATTGCTTATCCCTTAATGCCTCAACCCTTCTAACTCCTGATGCAATAGATGATTGACTTATTACTTTAAACTTACCAACTTCTCTGGTGTTTTTAACATGGGTTCCCCCACATAATTCTGTTGAGAAGAAACCATTATTTTCTTTTCCCATAAACACCACTCTTACTTCCTCGCCATACTTTTCACCAAATAATGCAAGAGCACCCATGCCAACTGCCTCCTTTGGGGTCATTATTCTTGTTTGCACATCAGAAGAACCCTCTACTATTTCATTAACTATATTATTAATTTTAGTCATTTCCTCTTTTTCAATTGGTTTGTTATGACTAAAGTCAAATCTTAACCTTTCAGGAGAGACTAATGATCCTTTTTGTGTCACATGCTTTCCTAAGGTTCTTCTTAGTGACTCATGTAATAAATGAGTTGCTGAATGATAAGCTTTTGAATTATTTCTTTTTAAAACATCAATTTCTAAATTTACGCTTTGCCCAATAGAAATTGAACCCTTTTCAACTTTTCCATAATGAACAAATAAATCTCCAATTTTTTTTTGTGTGTCATTAATTTTAATTTTACAATTTGAGTTAAAAATATAACCCTGATCACCTACTTGGCCACCAGACTCTCCGTAAAATGGGGTTTGATTAGTAATGACTTCTATTTCATCTCCAGTACTAGCAGAGTCAACAAATTTTCCTTTTATTGAAATTTTTAATATTACTCCTTCAGCTTTATCAAATTCATAGCCTAAAAATTCAGTAGGACTTAAATCTTCTCTAACTTTAAACCACCTTTCCTCAACAGATTTATCTCCAGATCCTTTCCAATTCGCTCTCGCTAAATTTTTACTTTTTTCCATCTCCCTCTCAAATCCGTCACTATCTACTTTGATGTTTTTACTTCTTAAAATGTCAGCGGTCAGGTCTAAAGGGAAACCATAGGTATCATATAATTTAAAAGCTTCTAAACCTGGAAAGGTTTTATTTTGGACTTTATTTAAATTTTCATCGAGTATTTTCATACCGCGTACTAAAAGAGAGGAAAATTTCTCTTCCTCGTTTTTAAGAGTTTCAACTATCAACTCTCTGCCATTTATTAATTCTGGATAACTGTTCTGCATCTCGTTAAGTAAAACTTCAAAAAGTTTAAAAAAAATAGGATTTTTGCTACCTAAAGAATGAGCGTGTCTCATGCCTCTTCTCATAATTCTTCTTAAAACATATCCTCGTCCTTCATTGGAAGGTAATATTCCTTCAGCAATTAAAAAACTACTTGCTCTTAAGTGATCAGCGATTACTCTGTGGCTTGCTATTGTTTTGCTGTCGATTGAAGTCTTTGTTAAATCAGATGAAGCAGCCATTATTTTTTGAAAGTGATCAATTTTATAGTTATCGTGAGTACCTTGTAAAACTGCTGTCATCCTTTCAAGTCCCATACCTGTATCCACTGAGGGTTTTGGCAGTTCAATTCTTTTTTCTTTTGATATTTGTTCGTACTGCATAAATACAAGGTTCCAAATTTCTATAAATCTATCACCGTCTTCATCAGGATTTCCAGGTGGACCACCTTTCAACTTGTCACCATGATCATAAAAAATTTCAGAACAAGGACCACAGGGTCCTGTGTCTCCCATTGACCAAAAATTATCAGCTGTCGAAATTTTTATTATTTTGCTTTCATTTAATCCAGCAATTTTTTTCCAAAGATTAAATGCATCATTATCCTCATGAAAAACAGTAACTAATAATTTTTCTTTAGGTAAACCAAAGTCTTTGGTTAAAAGACTCCAAGCATGATGAATAGCTTGCTCTTTAAAGTAATCTCCGAAGGAGAAATTTCCCAACATTTCAAAAAAAGTATGGTGTCTAGGAGTGTAACCAACATTTTCTAAATCATTATGTTTTCCCCCTGCCCTCACACATTTTTGAGATGTTGTAGCTGTTTTATAATCTCTTTTTTCTAATCCTGTGAAAACATTTTTAAATTGAACCATGCCTGAATTGGTAAACATCAAAGTAGGATCATTGTTTGGAACTAAGTTGCTAGAGTCTACGATCTTATGATTGTTTTTTTTAAAATAATCTAAGAATTTTTTCCTGACATCGGTAAGTAAAATTTGGCCCATATTTAATTAAATACAGATATTTTAGAACTTGTCTATAAAGAGATTAGTTTGTAGCTTTTTTATCGTTGTCTACTACAACGCAAATTTCAGATTTTGTTAAAAATCTTTGCCCTGTTCCATTATCAAGGGAAAACATGCCTCCAATTCCCTTAACAGCGTCAATTGTAAGATCTGTATGTTTCCATTTTTCGTATTGATCACCATTCATATAAAAAGGGACACCCCCTATTTCACCTAGTTTGATATCGTTTTCACCTAAAGGAAACTCGCCTTCTTGAAAACACATAGGAGCGCTACCGTCACAACATCCTCCAGATTGGTGAAACATTAGTTTCTCACCATATGTTTCCTGAAGTTTAGATAATAGATTTAGTGCTGATTTAGTTGCAGATACTTTCATTTTTATTGTTCGGCCCATGATTTAGAATCATGGGCCAGTATATATTATTGTTTAAAAGAATCCCAATTTCTTTTCTGCGTAAGAAACATGAAGATTTTTGTTTTGTCTATAGTGATTAAGCATCATCTTATGTGTTTCTCTACCCACTCCAGACTGTTTATAACCACCAAATGGCGAGTGAGCTGGATAAGCATGATAACAATTTGTCCATACTATTCCTGCTTGAATAGCTCTTCCCATTCTATAAGCAATGTTCCCATTTCTAGTCCAAACACCTGCTCCTAAACCATAAAGAGTGTCATTCGCAATTCTCAATGCGTCCGCTTCATCTTTAAATTTAATTACAGAAACAACCGGGCCAAAAATTTCTTCTTGAGAAATACGCATATCGTTTTTAGCTTCAAAAATAGTTGGTTGAATATAATTTCCTTTTTCCAATCCACTATTAAGTTTTCCAACGCTTCCTCCTGTAAGAACTTTAGCTCCTTCTTTTTTTCCTAGATCAAGGTAAGACTTTATCTTCTCCATTTGCTCTACAGAAGCTTGCGCTCCGATCATAGTTTCCATTTTTAGAGGGTTGTCTTGAACAACTGCTTTAGTTCTTTTGACGCATCTTTCCATAAATTTATCATAGATAGACTCTTGAACCAACGCTCTGCTTGGGCAAGTACATACCTCACCTTGGTTTAGATTAAACATTACAAAACCTTCAACACATTTATCTAAGAAATCATCATCTTTATTCATAATGTCCTCAAAAAATATGTTTGGAGATTTGCCGCCTAATTCCAAGGTAATTGGAATTATGTTTTGTGCAGCATACTGCATTATTAATCTTCCAGTTGTTGTTTCACCTGTAAAAGCAACTTTAGCAACTCTTTTTGATGATGCTAAAGGCTTCCCTGCTTCTAAACCGTAACCACTCACGATGTTTACTACTCCTGGAGGCAATAAGTCTCCAATTAGTTCCATCATTACCATGATTGATGCTGGCGTTTGTTCAGCTGGTTTAAGAACTGAACAGTTTCCTGCAGCCAAAGCTGGTGCAAGTTTCCATGTCGCCATTAGTAGCGGAAAATTCCATGGAACTATTTGACCAACCACTCCTAGAGGTTCTGGTATATTATAAGAGTATTGAGAGTTGCTTATTTCAGCCACTGAACCCTCCTCGGCTCTTATTACTCCAGCAAAATACCTCCAATGATCTATCACTAAAGGCAAATCTGCTGCCATACATTCTCTAATTGGTTTACCGTTATCTAAACACTCAGCCGCAGCTAATAAATTTAGATTTTTTTCAAGTACATCAGCTATTTTGTACAAAATATTTGACCTAGTAGTGATGTCTGTTTTTCCCCATTCAGCGAAAGCCGCATGAGCTGCGTCTAATGCAGCCTCTACGTCTTTTTCATTCGATCGTGCAACTGAACAGATTTTCTCATTATTTATCGGGCTAACATTATCAAAATATTTGCCTGACTTTGGTTCTACAAATTTACCATTAATAAAGTTGCCGTATTTTGCTTTAAATGGAAATTTGACTTTTAAATGAGAGGTATCCAATGCTGAAGACACGTTCGAGTTTTTTGCTTGTTGTGTACTCATTTTCCCCCTTTTGTTCTAATTGCTAATTAAAACCAAAATGGACTGAATTGTACACATCTATTTTAGAAACATTTTTTTTACCTACCAAATGTAGTTTATATCAATTATTAGTTGAGATTTCATGAGAAACGGGAGGCATAATCTAAACCTCCCGTTGAAATGATGGCAGAAGAATTATTCTTTCTCTTTTTGATCGCTAATTTTTTCGTTTGCTGATGGATTTCCCTCAAGCTCTTTACTAATCGCTGAAGCTTCATCTCTAATAATTTTTTCTATTTCTGCAGCAACATTTGGATTTTTTTGAAGGTAAATTTTTGCATTCTCTCTACCTTGGCCTATTTTTTCACCTTTATAAGCATACCATGCGCCTGATTTTTCGACTACGCCTGCTTTGGTACCAAGGTCAATTAACTCACCTAATTTACTTATTCCTTTTCCATACATTAAATCAAATTCGACGACTTTAAATGGAGGTGCAACTTTGTTCTTAATCACTTTTACTCTTGTCGAGTTTCCTATGATCTGATCTTTTTCTTTAATAGCTCCTATTCTTCTTATATCCATTCTAACTGATGAATAAAACTTAAGAGCATTACCGCCGGAAGTAGTTTCGGGATTACCAAACATCACTCCGATTTTCATTCTTATTTGGTTTATAAATATGACCATTGTGTTTGATTTAGATACTGAGCCAGTAATTTTTCTTAATGCTTGACTCATCAATCTAGATTGTAGACCAACGTGATGGTCACCCATTTCACCTTCTAGCTCTGCTTTAGGAGTTAAAGCGGCAACTGAATCTACCACCAAAACAGAGACAGATCCTGACTTAATTAATGTATCAGTTATTTCTAATGCTTGTTCACCAGTGTCTGGTTGTGAAATTAGCAGCTCTTCAGTTTTTACTCCAAGTTTTTTAGCATAAACTGGATCCATCGCATGCTCAGCATCAACAAATGCACAAATTCCTCCAGCTTTTTGAGCTTCAGCTACCACTTGTAAAGCTAAAGTAGTTTTTCCTGAGGACTCTGGTCCATAAATTTCAATAATTCTACCTTTTGGCAAGCCTCCTATGCCTAAGGCTAAATCCAAACTTAGTGAGCCTGTTGAGATTGCTTCTACATCAAGAGCTTGTTGTTGACCAAGCCTCATCACTGAACCTTTTCCGAAGTTTTGATCTATTTGGCTAATTGCTGCCTCTAAAGACTTATTTTTTTCCTTTAATTCTTGCTGTTTTTTATTGTCGGTTTTTACGACTTTTAAGTTATTTTTTGTCATTTTTTATCCTTTTTTTTTGTTCGAATCATTATATTAAATGTACACATTTTGTTCTTTTTATCAAGAAGTTTAAATAAACCTTAAAAAATAAGGCTATTTGACAGAATTTTTAGATAAAGTTCCAATTTGCTTAGCTAACTCGAATTGAGAAATCATAAAATCTCTCTCTGCTTTTGCGAAGGCTATTCTTGACTCAAATAATAGGCTTCTCGATTGGATAACCTCAAGCGTTGTGCGAGTGTTACCCGAGTCATATTCAAGTGTAATTCCTTCATTAGCTATTTCAGCCGCTTTAAGTTGTGCCCTAGTGGCTTCGAGTACGCTTTTGGATGATTGATAATTAGACCATGAATTTGAAGTATCTATACTAGTCTTATTTTTTGTATCCTGTAATAGAAGTTGGTAACGCTGTTTGTTAAAAGCAGACTTTTTAATTGAAGAGATATTTTCACCTCCTTTAATTAAAGGCCATGTTATTTTTGCCTTCACTTTTTCCTCATTTTTTTCATCTACAGTCGCGCTAAAATCGTTATTTTCAGTTTTAGAGACTTCAATTGAAGCTGTTGGAGAAAATCTAGATCTTTCTATGTTAAGCTCCTTTTTTGAAATTTCAAAATTTAAGTTAGAAATTAAAAGGCTTATATTATTTATATTAGATATTTCTTGAGCAGAATTTAAAGAATTTGGTAAAACTAAAATTACTTTTCCATTCAAATTTTCTGTATTTGGCGCTTTCTCTCTAGTCACTCTTTCAAAATTAGATATTGACGATAAAAGTTCAGTTTTTGCTTTAATAAGATTTGCTCTTGCACCTGCCAGAGATGACTCCGATTGAGCTAAATCTGTGAGGCTTACCTCTCCTTTTTGGACTCTAGCATTATCATACTCTACCTGTCTTTCGAATAAATTCACGTTAGAAATATTTATCTTTTCGTTTTTAGTTTTATAAATTAAATCGTAATAAGCAAATGCAGTATCTAGAATAGTTTTTTGCTCTTTTTCTTTAAGTTGCAAATTAGCTCTTTGGGTTTCTAAATCTGATTTTTTAAAAGTATTTAAACCTTTAAAGCCTGAAAAGATTTTTTGTTCTATTGATATTTTTTTACTTTCTGTATCAAGGTTTGTATCAGTCAAACTCGATCCACTTTGGTTAGTTCTATTTGTGGATGTAGAGCTTGTCTGTTCTCCTGAAATAGTTATACTTGGTAAAAATTCACCTCTTGATATATTTTTGCTTTGTTTAGCAGACTCTAAATTTTTTCTTTCTGCGTTTAATTCTAAATTATTTTCTAAGGCCTTGCTTAAATAAAAGCTAAGATGTTCTTTCGCGTTTACTTTGAAAACTAAAAATAAAGAAAATAAAGTTAATAGAAAATTTTTCATTTAGTTAAATTTTATCGATTTTAATCTGTGTCTTTTATCTATGTTAATTATAAACTTCGCTTTTTTTGAGAAATTCTTTAACATATGCTTTGTAATTCGCTCATAAAACATTATAAAATTTCTTACTTGTTTATTGCTCATAGTTTTTTTTCCTTTTGAAGTAATCCTTAATTTTTTTTCTTGTAATAGTCTCCATTTATAAACATATTCAAAACTTGGTATTTTAAGATAAATCATAATATCAATTAATTTAAAAATTTTTTTATATTGAGTTTTAAGTTCTTTATTAACGAAATATCTCCAGGTTCTTTTTTTATCTTTCTCTTTTTCTAATACATTTATTGGTGCTATTAAATCTTTATTTTTTTGTGGAGTTGCTCCTACACACCAGCCCTCAAATATTACAATATCTGGTTTTTTCTTTATATTTTGCCAAAACTTTTTAGAAAGTCTATCATCGATTGATTTATCAAATTTTGGAATTAAAAATTTTTTAAAATTTTTTTCCTTTAATTTGATTAAACATTTTAACAATAGCGCAGTACTGTGCGTGCCTGGTACTCCCCTTGTGAGAAAAAGATAGTTTATTTTTTTCGACATAGTCTTTCTTTCTCGCAATGTTTTATAGAAATCATCTATAGAAAATATAACAGTATTTAAATTAAAGCCTTCTTTCAAAATAATTTTTAAGATTTGAGAAATTGTTGATTTTCCAGAACCTTGTCCACCTGATAACCCAATAATTTTAGTTTTCTTATTATTTAAAAAATTTTTGTGAATTTTTTCGCATATGGGTAAAAAAAAATTATTTAGCTGGCCTAATTTATCTCTAAATGGTTCTGAAGCCACTTCTTGTGATTTTAAAAATTTTAAATATTTCTTTTTAATCTGATTAAACCTCACTTCAGGGTTATGCATATTATTTTTTATCTAAAGGGTGATTATTACCGTCAATGATCAAAATATTATTTAATTTAAACGTGTCAATATCATCAATACAGCCTATATTAAAACCTGTCATAGCGGGGTTTGATCTAGGATTGTGATGTGTATAAATTCCACAATTAGAACAGAAATAATGCTTAGCAATTTTAGTATGAAATTGGTAGAGCTTAAGATTGGTTTTGCCTTTTGTAATTTTAAAATCCTCATTTTTTACCATAGACATTATTGTTCCCTTCCTTTTGCAAATTGAACAATTACATCTCAGAATTTTTTCAAAGTTTTCGATATTAATTTGAGCCTCTACCAACCCACAATGACATTTAAGTATTTTCATAATTTTTAAAATATTCTTTAAATTACCTATATTTTATATTATCCACAATAGAGCAAAATCTATCAAAATGTTCACCTTTTGATTCTGTTTTGATTCCAATTAAGACTCAAATTTCAACCTTAGTGTGATATTTCTTCAATATTTTTTAAATTTTCTTGACAGTTTAATAAGTCTTGTTTTTTTTCTCTTAAAGAAACCAAAAATATTAATACTATAAATAAAACTGTACCTGCTTGAAAAAATAATGAAATGAATCCAAGGTAAGAATTAAAATAAGATAAGGCAAGAACTACTAATATTGATGTGGTTAGAGCCCGATATTTAAATACAGCTATTATTGCAAATGAGTGCAAAACTAATTTATATAATGACATTTTTGATGGTCCAAAATATCTTTCACCTCTAATTGAGTCTATTTCACCAAGATGTTCTAAAAATTTTTTTACTGTGCCAGAATAACTGCTCCAAAGAGATGCTTTGTCACTAATCATTTGAACATCTTTTTTAATTAAACAGCTATAATTTCCAAAATTTATTTTTTTTCCTGTAAAAACTAAAGTAATTAATTTGTGAATAATATATAGAAAACGAAAAAAGGGACCCTCTGACCTTTT
The DNA here is from genome assembly GCA_902618555.1 of uncultured Pelagibacteraceae bacterium. Lineage (GTDB taxonomy): Bacteria > Pseudomonadota > Alphaproteobacteria > Pelagibacterales > Pelagibacteraceae > Pelagilacustribacter. The sequence goes on along the minus strand of CACNAY010000002.1, from coordinate 36,443 downwards.
TATCCTTTTTGCAACGATTGAATTTTCTGGGTTTTTTTTTATTTCATTAATAAAGCTTTTTATCTCAATAGGCCTATCTTCTCCATCGCCATCCATCAAAATTATATAATCAAATTCAAAATTTTTATTAATATAGTTTATGCCAAAAGCATTACATCTAGCATGGCCCTTATTTGTTTTCATATTAAAAATTTTGAGCGAGGTAAAATTTTTTGGTTTTTCTAATTTTGGCTTGCTAATTGTGGAAGCATCATTAATTACTATGCAATCAAACAAAAAATCACTGAAATTTGCTACACAATGATTTAGTTCAAAAATTAGTTTTTTTAGCGAGTCCCAGTCATTGAAGACGGGTATAAGAATTACTATTTTTTTCATCTTTGACCAATCATACAGTATCCTACTGGTTTTATAGTCCCATAAACACCTGGACAAATATTTTTTAAAATTTTAGGATTTCCAGTATAAATTACTCCCTCGCTTTCTTTTAAATCCATAGGATTTTTTTTTAATTCTATAATCCATTTCGGTCTTGAATTTAAATGATAAGATAAATTTCCAGCATACCACTCGTCACCAATAACTAATTTAATTTCATTGTAATAATTGTCATCCCATTTATTTTGAACCAATCTAGCAATTTCTTTTCCTGGGTAGTCAGTTCTTTTAAAATCATTAGTTAAAGAGACAATTGCATATATAGCAGGTGAAATAAAAAATAATAATAAAAAAATTGAGTAAAACTTTTTAAGATTATTTGTATTTATGTTTCTTTTAAAAATTTGGATTAACATTATTCCTGATAGAAGATAAAATGGTGTCATCCACATTGTTCTTATCTTAACTCCAAAAATTAGAGAAGTTAAAATTATCAAGAAAATTGGTAAGATAAAAGTAAATAAAAGGAAGATCATCTTACTATCTAAGAAAAACTTTTTAATTTTGACTCTTTTAACTAAAAACATAAACATTAAAAAAAGAGGAATTAAAATCCCGATTTGTTTAAGGAAGAAATTAATAGGAAAAATTATATGATTTAAAAAGTTATCATTTATTCCAGTTCTTCGGAGACCATAGCTTACGCTAATAAATTCATTTTGTACCAGCCATATTAAATGCGGAGAAACTACTATTAAAGCGATAGGACCTACAATAAAAAAATTATACGATTTATTTTTCTTATTTATAAACAAATAAATAAATAAAAGTTTGATTCCAATTATTAGATAAATAAAAAGATATTTTGATAAAAATCCTAAACCTAGGCATAAACCTAATATTACAAAGTCTTTTTTCTTATCATATTTTATACAACGCCAGGTGTATAATATACTGAACGCCCAAAAAGGTAATTGAGAAACATTAACGTTAAATTCAGGTGTTGTATAATTGTAAAAATATATTCCCTCTAATAACATAATAGAAAATAAAGCAAAATTTAAATTGCCAAAAAACTCGTTAGCTAATTTAAAAATTGCTATAAAAGCTAAAATTACAAAAATTTGACTTAGTAAATAGAATGCCCAATCTTGATTTCCAAAAATTTGATAAAATAATTCCGCTGCAAAAGCACTTAAGGGCGGATGTTTATTAAACCCCCAATCTAAATTACTTCCCCATGCTAAAGCCTCAATAGTATCAAGAGGTAAATTCACATTTGTAAAAAATGGTATGAGTGTCCACATAACCAAATGCGAAAATAAAAACAAAAAATAAACTTTATTTATATTTTTTTTTTCTATCATTTGCTGAAATTATTACAATTTATAAGCTATTGACACGACAAAAATCAAACATATACTCCCACAATTCGCAAAATGGTAAAAAAAACTACTATTAAAAAAAAATATACTCCGAATTCAAAAGAAAAGTACATGTGTGCAAAACACAAAAAATTTTTTACAGACGAACTTTTAAAATGGAAAAATGATATTATTAAGGCTAATAATTTAGGGAATTTACTTAATTCTTCCGATGATAACGTTTCTTCAGCAGATATTGTAGATCAAGCCTCTTCTTATACTGACAAATCAGTAGAAATGAAAGCTCTTAACAGAAGCAGAAAATTAATATCAAAAATAAACTCAGCTCTTCAAAGAATTAAAGAAGGAACTTACGGTTTCTGTGAAGAAACCGGAGAACCAATAGGTCTAAAAAGATTAATGGCAAGGCCTGTTGCTACACTCTCAATTGAAGCTCAGGAAAGACATGAAAGAGATGAGAAAATATTTATTGAAGATTAAATCTCAGGAATTTTTTCCCCTTTTTTTAACAAATCAAATCCTTTTTTTACAGGTTCTCTAGATGAAATTTCTTTGTACCACCTAGACAAATTTTTGAATTTTTTAAGACCAATATCATGCCATTCATGCCTAGCTATCCAAGGGAAAGTAGCAATATCAGCTATTGTGTAAATATCTCCAGCTAGATACTTTGATGAACTTAATCTTTCATCTAATTCTTTATAAATTCTCTCTGATATTTTAAAATATCTTTCCTCTCCAAATTTACTTTTTCCAGGGTTATAGTGATGAAATTGATGATGTTGACCTAACATTGGACCCACATAAGCCATTTGACCCATTAACCACTGATTTATTTGAGTTCTGTTATCATAATCATAAAACTTGCCACTTTTTTCACCAAGATAAATTAAAATAGCTCCTGACTCAAAAAGACTTTGATTGTTTTCATGATCTATTATTACGGGAATTTTTCTAAAAGGACTGAGTTTAACAAACTCTGGTTTGAATTGCTCATCTTTATTAATATTTACTTTTGTTACTTTATACTTAAAATTTATCTCCTCAAGCATTATAGAGATTTTCTTACCGTTTGGGGTGTTAGCGGTAAGAAGTTCTATCATTTTTTTCCAAGTCTCTCTTTAATATTTTTAGAAGATGTCGTGAACTCAAATCTGTATTTTTCATTAGGTCTTGCTCTTTTAAAACATTCTACGGAAGCCAAAGCAACTTCATGAAATCCAGATAGAATTAATTTTAGTTTACCAGGATAAGAGCAGATATCTCCAACAGCAAATATACCTTTTTTATTTGTTTCAAAATTCTCTGGGTTAACTTCAATAGTTTTTTTATCCATGTTTAATCCCCATTCAGCTATCGGACCTAGTTTCATAATTAAACCAAACAAACCAAGAATCACATCAGTTTGAATTTTTTCAATTTTCCCGTCTTCAAACTTAATATTGATAGACTTTAATTCATTTTCATTTTCTAGAGACTCAATTTGACAAGGTGTTTTAATTGAGACTTTTCCATCTTTTTCCAATTTTCTTAATTCTGAAAGAGTATGTTGCGCTCCTCTAAAATCATTTCTTCTATGTATAAGCGTTACGATTGAAAATTTTGAAAGCTCTAAAGCCCAATCTAAAGCTGAGTCTCCCCCTCCAAATATTGAAATTTTTTTATTTTTAAACGTTTCTTTATTTTTAACTGAATAAAATACAGATTTACCCTCAAGTTTTTCTGCCTCTTTTAGTGGAATTTTCCTAGGTTCAAACGACCCTACTCCACCAGCTATTATAATATTAGGTGCAATAAATTCTTTTTTATTATTTGTTTTTACTATCCATTTTTCTTTTTCTTGATAAACCTCGTCTACTCTTTCATTTAAAAACATCTCAGTTTTGAATGGTTTTATCTGCTCAAGAAGTCTTGTGGTTAACTGTTCACCAGTGCATTCTGGAACTGCAGGAATATCGTAAATTGGCTTATCTGGGTAAAGTTCGATACATTGTCCACCAGCTTTATCTAGGTTATCGATAACTATAGCTTCAAGACCTTTAATGCCTAATTGATGAATTGCAAATAAGCCTACTGGACCAGCTCCAATAATTATCACATCTGTTTTTTTCATTAAGTTTGTTTCTCTGGTGTTGTTACTTCTAAACCATCTAAATCATCGCTAACTATTATTTGACAGCTTAGTCTACTATTTTTTTTAGGCTCATAAGCCATATCAATCATATCAATTTCTGCATCTTCTGCTTTTGGAATATTGTTAAGCCATTTATCTTTAATATATACATGACATGTAGCACATGCCATAGATCCCCCACAGTCAGCGTCAATTCCAGGTATTTCATTTTGTATTGCGCCTTCCATAACTGATAAACCATTTTCAACTTCAATAGTTTTTGAAGTTCCATTGTAGTCTATAAAAGTAATTTTAGGCATTGTTTAATAATAAGCCAAATAAATTGAAATGATAACTACCCAAAAAAAAGCATAATAGAGAATATAGCCTTTCACAGTAAAAGGCATTTTCTTTAATCTTCTTTTTCCTTTTCCTTTATAAGGTTTAGAAATTTCCATAATTAATTAATACCAAAAAAAAAGGGCAAGTATGTGAGACATACCCGCCCTTTTCAATTTATTATCTATTATCTAGATGATAATCTTGTATTTTGCATTGCTGCTGCCCAGATAACTAGACCAAAAGCGATCTTGTTAACAAAGTCAGCTAAGTTATAAATAACGTTTAAAGCATTTGCATCAACACCACCAGTTAGGTAACCAAAAATATATCCTAAAGGATAAATTGCCCAACCAATAGTTACGATTATTCTCATAGCGCTGAAAGCTGTAGCCATAGCTTTGTTACCAGCTTTAGCTGCCATTGTTCCTGCTTCACCTGAGAATATTTCAAACAAGATGTAAATCCATCCAGCCATTCCAATTACGAAACCTACAAATGGTTGTATGTAACCTGCTTCACCTAAGTATCCACCGATTAACATTACTAATGAACCAATTAATAGCTTCCAAAATATAGAAGTTGGCACCTTTCTAACAGCTGCCAAAATTAGATAGAATTCGATCATTTGAAGTGGCACTGTGATTAACCAATCGATATATCTGTATACCGTTGGTGAGTCACCCGTGGACACCCAAACTTCTCTCATATACATGTAGTGAACAAATGCAACACCAGTTACAAGTCCTGCTACTGTTAAAGATGTTCTCCATGACGCCGCAACAGTTCCTCTTTCTGCAAAGAAAAACACAGTTGTTGCAATCATTCCCATTGAAACAAGCCAGAATGAAATTCCTACGAAATCATTTGTTTGTAACAGGGCAGTCGCTGCGTTAGCTTGGCTAGTTATACCTAAAAAGGCAACTGCTGCTAAAGCAAAAAGACCTAATTTTCTCATGAAAACCTCCCTCGTTTGTTTAGTTTTCGTTTAGTTTATATATAAACTACTCGGACGAGTGATAAATAAGCTCACCACCGAATAATATGCTCGGAACCATAGTAAAAAAAAAAAGTTACAGTGAAGTGTTTTTTTTTATTAAAAAACCGCATATTTATTGGTTTTTTTATTTTTTTTTGGGGATATTTATGAAATAATCATCAAAATTAAAGAAAATCTGGGAGGTGAGATTGACTCAAAAATATAATGAAATTTATCAAAAATCCATCAAAAATAGAGAGGATTTTTGGAAAGAAATTTCAAATGATATATTTTGGTATCAAAAAACCAACAAAAATTTTAAATTCTGATAACCCACCCTTTTATAAATGGTTTGAAGATGGGGTAACAAATACATGTTACAACGCTTTAGATCTTCATATCGATCAAGGTAGAGGTGAAAAACTCGCTATTATTTATGACAGCCCAATTACTAGATCAAAAGAAAATATAACTTACAATAAACTTAAAGAAAAAGTTGCTTTATTTGCTGGAGCGTTAAAAAAGCAAGGTGTTGCCAAAGGAGACAGGGTTATAATCTATATGCCGATGATTCCTGAGGCAGTGGTTGCTATGCTTGCCTGTGGAAGGATTGGTGCAGTCCACTCAGTTGTATTCGGGGGCTTTGCTGCAAACGAACTAGCAAGCAGGATTGATGACTCTAAAGCTAAAATACTTGTTACCGCCTCTTGTGGCTATGAGCCTGGACGAACTGTTCATTACAAACCTTTAGTTAATAAGGCATTGGAATTAGCAAATCATAAAATTAAAAAATGTATAATTTTTCAAAGAGAAAAGGATAAAGCAGAATTAAATCCTGCAATCGATATTACTTGGAATGATGCTCATAAAGATGTGAAGCCTGCAGAGTGTGAAAAAATGAATGCAAATGATTACGCTTATATTTTATACACATCGGGAACTACGGGTCTACCGAAAGGAATAGTTCGTGATATAGGTGGACATATAGTTGCATTAAAATGGACTATGAAAAACATTTACAATATTAAACCCGATGACGTGTGGTGGTCTGCTAGTGATATTGGTTGGATAGTTGGGCACTCTTATATAGTTTATGGTCCATTATTTTATGGCTGTACTACAGTTTTATTTGAGGGAAAACCGGTGGGGACTCCTGATGCAGGAGTTTTTTGGAGAGTAATTTCAGAGCATAAAGTAAAATCTCTTTTTACTGCACCAACAGCAATTAGAGCTATCAAAAAAAGAGGATCCTAACGGAGAATTTTTTAAAAAATACGATTTAAGTAAGTTTGATAAACTATTTCTTGCTGGTGAAAGAGCCGACCCTGATACAATAAAGTGGTTTGAAAAGCTTTCTAACTCGCCTGTAATCGATCATTGGTGGCAAACTGAAACAAGTTGGGCAATAACATCAAGTTGCACAGGAATAGAAAATTTTCCTGTAAAATACGGATCAGCTTTTAAACCGGTGCCAGGTTATGATTTAAAAGTTTTAAATTCTGAGGGTAAAGAAGTAGGTCCAGGTAAGATGGGGCGATATTGTTGTCAAGCTCCCTCTTCCGCCAGGAACTTTTCCAACTCTTTGGGGAGCGGATAAAAGATATAAGGAGAATTATATGACTACTTACCCAGGATATTATCAAACTTACGATGCAGGACACATTGATGAAGATGGTTATGTTTGGATCATGTCTAGAACAGATGACATAATTAATGTTGCTGGTCATAGATTGTCTACTGGGGCTATTGAAGAAGTTTTAGCAGAACATCCAAATGTTGCAGAATGTGCAGTGATAGGAATAGCTGATAAGTTAAAAGGTCAAATACCTATTGGTTTGCTAGCGCTTAAGGCAGGAGTAACCAAAGATAAAAAAGATATTATAAACGAATGTGTTAAAATGGTTAGAGAAAAAGTTGGCCCTGTTGCGGCATTCAAAATTGCAATTGTAGTAAAGAGATTGCCTAAAACTAGATCAGGAAAAGTGCTCAGAGGAACAGTTAGAAAAATTGCTGATAACGAACCTTATAAAATGCCAGCAACTATAGATGACCCTGTTATTTTAGATGAAATTAAACAAGACTTGAAAGAAAATAATATTTTAAAACTTTAAAGGTTGCCCTTTAGACTCAACTAATATTTTTCCCTCGGACATTACTAAAATACCGTTTACAATTGTGCCTACAGGGAAACCTTTTACTTTATAATTATGAAAGGGTGTCCATCCACATTTGCTAGCTATCATTTCATTCTTTATAGTAACTTCTTTATCCATATCAACTATCGTCAAATCTGCATCAAAACCCTCTTTAATAAAACCTTTATTTTTAATTCCAAAGATTTTACATGGATTTTCACACATTAAATTTATGAGTTGATTTAACTCTAGTTTTCCGTTGTTCACATGATCAATCATAACTGGAAAAATAGTTTGAACACCTGGCATTCCTGAGGGAGTGTTAGGGTATTCTTTATCTTTATTTGTTTTTAAGTGAGGAGCGTGATCTGACCCAAGGACATCTACTACATTGTTTTTAATAGCAACCCAAAGACGATCATAATGGTCTTTTGATCTTAAGGGAGGATTCATTTGAGCGTAAGTTCCTAACTTGTCGTAGCAATCTGGTGCATACAAAGTTAAATGTTGAGGGGTAGTTTCAAACGTAACATTTTTTTTATGCATAGCTAAAAAATCGACCTCTTCTTTAGTAGTAACATGTAAAACATGAATTTTTTTATCATATCTTTCTGCGATTTTTACAACTCTACGAGTTGAAGACATTGCACATTCTACATTTCGCCATTCAGGATGAGAGTGAACATCTCCTTGTCTGATAAATTTTTTTCTTAATTTAATAATATCTTCATCCTCAGAGTGAATTGAAACTATCCTGTCACTACTAGAAATCACTTTTTCAATATCCGCTTCTTTATCAACCAACAGATTACCTGTCGAAGAGCCTGCAAAAAGTTTAACTCCACAACAGCCTTCAACTTTTTTAAGTTGGGCAAGCTGTTCAGTATTTTGAGGAGTTGCTCCAAAATAAAATGCGTAATTAGTATGCATTCTATTTTTTGCGGCTTTCAATTTTTTTTCAAACTCTACTAGATTTGCTGTTGGTGGGTTGGTGTTGGGCATCTCAAACAAAGAAGTTACTCCTCCAAGAACTGCAGCTTTGCTTCCGCTTTCTAAATCTTCCGCATCTGTAGAACCAGGCTCTCTAAAATGTACTTGGGTATCAATGATCCCTGGTAAAACTACTTTGCCAGATGCGTCGTAAACTTCAGAATTATTTCCCTCTATATTGCCTATTTTTTTAATTTTATTTTCATATAAACCGATATCAGATTTAATTAATTTCCCATCGATATAACAGGAACCATTTTTAATAATAAGATTATAATTATCAGGCATATTTTTTTATATATAATATAATGTATAAGTAACAATTATGGAAAAAGATCAAGTTGTAATTTTAGAAAAAAGAGGTGTAATCTTAGTAAGTGGAAAAGATGCCAAAGACTTTCTTCAAAATATAATTACTAATGATATAAATAAGGTTTCTTATAAAAATTCTGTATTTGCAGCCTTGTTGACACCTCAAGGGAAATATTTAAATGAATTTTTTATAATTCAGAATAATATTGGATATTTATTAGACTGTAGCGAGAACTCTACTAGTGAGCTTATAAAAGATTTATCAAAATATAAACTAAGATCAAAAGTTGAAATTGAGGACTTTTCTTCTGAGTTCGTTATTGGGGTAATTAACAATTCAAAATTTAGAGAATTACAAGAAGAATTAAAATCAAATGAAAATACTATTACTTACAGAGATACTCCTATTTTTTTAGATCCAAGAAACGAAAAATTAGGAGCAAGGATAATTTCAAATCTTGAAAAACTTTACTTAACAATTAAAAAATTGAGCCTCAAAATTATCGATAATAAAAAATATTATTCTCTTGCTCACAAATTAGGAGTGCCTGAAATAGGATTAATAAATTTAAAAGATCAATTGTTTGGTTTAGAAGCAAATTTTGAGACGTTTCAAGCAATAGATTTTAAAAAAGGATGTTTTGTAGGGCAAGAAAATACTGCAAGGATGAAATTAAAAAAACAAACTAAGAAGAAGATTGTTGCCCATATCATCATCTCAAAAATTAAATATAGGTGATGAAATTACTTTTAATGGTATTAAAATAGGAAAAATACTTATTGATAAGCCCTACCCCTTCGGATTAATTAAAGTTCTTGAACCTAATCTTAAAGATTTTAAAGATAAAGTATTATTAGCAAATGATAAAGAATGTAAAATTCTAGAGCACGTTAACTAACCTAGATAACGATGCTAGTATCCCATATCCACTTAATTCAATAAAAGCTATAACTAAAATTATAAATATAATTCTTTTGTGCCTTCTTATATATTCAATCATAAATCCCTTTTTTGGTGCGGTCGGAGAGACTCGAACTCTCACGGGAAACCCACACGCCCCTCAAGCGTGCCTGTCTACCAATTTCAGCACGACCGCAGTTATAATGCGACAATAAATGAATGACAATTTAATCTCAAGTTGGTAAATTGGAATTAGTATGTCTGTGCAACAACAAAATTTTAGCTCTACTCAAGAGATTTATAAGAAAATCTCAAAATTCGTTCCTGAAGCTGAATGGAAAATTCACGCTCCATTAATAGAGAGAATTAATAAAATTAAAAAAGAGAAAAATGCAATTATACTTGCTCATAATTATCAAACTCCGGAAATTTACCATGGCGTAGCGGATATATCTGCTGACTCTTTAGCGTTAGCAGTAGAAGCGTCTAAAACAAAAGCTGATAAAATTATAATGTGTGGAGTACACTTTATGGCAGAAACAGCAAAATTAATGTGTCCAGAAAAAAAAGTGTTTCTTCCTGACATGCAGGCAGGTTGCTCTTTATCTAGTTCTATTACAGGTAAGGATGTAAAATTATTAAAACAAAAGTTTCCAGGTGTTCCTGTTGTCTCTTATGTAAATACTTCTGCAGATGTTAAAGCAGAAACTGATGTTTGTTGTACTTCAGCTAACGCAGTAAAAGTAGTTGAGTCTTTAAATGTAGATAAAGTCATTTTTTTACCTGATCAATATTTGGCAGACTATGTAGCTAAAAATACTAAAGTAAAAATAATTTCTTGGAAGGGAACTTGTATAGTACATGAACAGTTTTCAGGAAATGAAATTAAAGAAATTAAATCTCAAAATCCTGGGATTAAAATTATAGCTCATCCTGAATGTCCACCAGATGTAATTGCTGCTTCTGATTTTGCAGGATCTACGTCTGGAATGATTGATTACGTTAAAAATAAACAACCTAAAAAAGTTATGTTAGTTACAGAATGTTCAATGAGTGACAACGTAGAAGCCGATAATCCAAATGTATCTTTTATCAAGCCATGTAATTTATGTCCTTATATGAAAAAAATTAATTTAAAAAAAATATTAGATTGTTTAGAAAATGAAACTAACGAGATTGTTTTAGATAGTAAAACTATAGAGGCCGCGAGAAAGTCTGTAATTAGAATGACCGAGATCGGTCGTTAGATCAGTGCAAGTATTAAATCAATTTTATATTAAATCAGTTGTAAGAAAGGCTCTAGAGGAAGACCTAAAGCCTAGAGGTGATATCACTACAAACATTATTAGTGAAAAAAATAAAATTATTAAAGCTAGAATTATAGCTAAACAAGATGGTGTGATAGCTGGTTTAGAGTTTTGTAAAACAGCATTTAAATTAATTGGTAGAGAAACAGTTTTTACAAAAAAAATCTCAGATGGGAAAAAAATAAAAAAAAATAAAGTAATTGCTAATATTAAAGCTAAAACAAAAACAATCTTAACTGCTGAAAGAACTGCTTTGAATTTTTTAAATCATGCCTCAGGTATCGCAACAATTACTAATCAATTTGTAAAAAAAATTAGTAAAAAAACCAAGATCTGTTGTACAAGAAAAACGACACCTAATTTGAGAACATTAGAAAAATATGCTGTCAAAAAAGGTGGTGGTTATAATCATAGATATAATTTAAGTGATGAAATTCTTATTAAAGATAATCATATAAGTGCATCTAATAGTCTTAGGGAATTAGTTGAGAAAGCTATAAAAACAAAAAAAAATGTTACAGTTGAAGTTGAAAATGTAAATCAGCTAAAACAAATTTTAGGCTTAAAATTTAAAAGAATACTTTTTGATAATATGAAATTTTCACAATTAAAATATTGTTTAAAACTTTGTAAAAATAGATACGAAACAGAGTATTCGGGAAATGCTACTTTAAATAACATTAAACAAATTTCCAAAACAGGTGTAAATAGAATTTCAGTTGGTGCGATTACTCATAGTACCAGATCATTTGATACTACTTTATTATTTAGATAATGCTGCTTGTGCAGCTGCAAGTCTTGCAACAGGAACTCTAAATGGGGAACAGGAAACATAGTTTAGTCCTGTTCTGGAACAAAACTCAATACTCTTTGGATCACCACCGTGTTCACCGCAAATACCCAACTTAATATTTTTATTTGTTTTTCTTCCTCTGGAAGAAGCTATTTCTACTAGCTCACCTACTCCATTTTGATCAATACTTACAAATGGATCTACATCAAAAATTTTATTATCGATATAATCGTTTAAAAATTTTCCTGAGTCGTCCCGGCTTATTCCAAAAGTCGTTTGAGTTAAATCATTAGTTCCAAAGCTAAAAAAATCAGCATGTTTTGAAATGGATTTCGCTTGTAAAGCGGCTCTTGGTAATTCAATCATAGTGCCAACCATATACTCAAGTTTTAATTTATTTTCTTTTTCTATTTTTTTAGCTATTTTATTAACTAAGGTTCTTAAAATTTTTAATTCAGACTCAGTTGAAACCAACGGTATCATTATTTCTACAACAGCTGCTTTTATTTTTTGCTTTTTTAATTCGACTATAGCTTCAAATATTGCTCTGCATTGCATCTCATAAATCTCAGGGAAAGAAATACCAAGCCTACATCCTCTATGTCCAAGCATAGGATTTTCTTCATGAAGCTCTGCTATTCTATCTTTTACTTCTTTCGCTGATAAGTTTAAGGATCTTGCGACTTCCTCTATGTCTTTGTCAGCTTTTGGTAAAAACTCATGAAGTGGTGGGTCTAATAATCTTACTGTAACAGGTAAACCTGACATAACTTTAAATATTTTTTTAAAGTCTTCTTTTTGATATGGAAGTAGTTTATCTAGCGCGCTATTTCTATCCTCTTTTGAATTAGACAAAATCATTTGTCTAACAGACAAAATTCTTTCTTCATCAAAGAACATATGTTCTGTTCTACATAGGCCAATTCCTTCAGCACCAAACTCTCTAGCTGTTTTGCTGTCTGACTCTGTTTCAGCGTTTGTTCTTACTTTTAATTTCCTAAACTCATCAGCCCATTTCATTATTGTGGAAAAATATCCAGATATTTCTGGTTGAACAGTAGGTACTAGTCCTTTCATTACTTTTCCACTTCCACCGTCAATAGTAATTATATCTCCCTCTTTAATAATTACATCCCCAGCTTTAAATTGTTTTAACTCGTAATCGATTGTAATTTCACTTGAGCCCGAAACACATGGTCTACCCATTCCTCTTGCAACAACTGCAGCATGACTAGTCATTCCACCTCTTGCAGTAAGAATTCCTTTAGCTGCATGCATTCCATGTATATCTTCTGGTGAAGTTTCTAACCTCACTAATATTGTATCTTGCATCATCCCATTTAATTTCTCTGCTTCATCGGCAGTGAAAACAACTTTACCACTTGCAGCTCCTGGAGATGCCGGTAATCCCGAAGCAATTACCTCTTTATCAACTTTTTCGTCTAAAGTAGGATGTAGTAAAGTATCTAAAGTATTTGGATCAATTCTTTTAATTGCTTCTTTTTTAGATATTAATTTTTCTTTTACCATATCTACTGCAATTTTAATTGCAGCTTTAGCTGTTCTTTTTCCTGATCTAGTTTGCAACATCCAAAGCTTATTATTTTCAACTGTAAACTCGATGTCTTGCATATCTTTATAATGCCTTTCTAACTTAAGAAATACCTTTACAAGTTCTTTATAAACTTTGGGCATAGCCTCTTCCATTGATGGATTTATTGAACCAGTTTCTTGTTGGGCTTTCTTTGTAATATATTGAGGCGTTCGCGTTCCTGCTACTACATCTTCACCTTGGGCATTAATTAAAAATTCACCAAAAAAAGAATTATCTCCAGTTGATGGGTTTCTAGTAAAAGCAACACCTGTCGAACAATCGTTACCCATGTTACCGAAAACCATTGCCTGAACATTTACTGCGGTTCCCCAATGTTCAGGAATTTGATTCAATTTTCTATATGTTTTTGCTCTTTGGCTATCCCAAGACAAAAATACTGCATTTACTGCTCCTAGTAATTGTTCTTTTACGTCTTGTGGAAAATTAATTTTTTTTTCTTTTTTTACTAGATCTTTAAAATTTTTTATCAACCCATCCCAATCACTTTCATCTAAATCTGTATCTAGTAATACACCTTTTGTTAATTTGTAATTATCAATTAGCTCTTCAAACAAGTGTCCTTCAACACCAAGAACAACATTGCTATACATCTGTATAAATCTTCTATAGCTATCTTTGGCAAATCTACCGTTTGAAGTTTTTTTTTTTAATGACTCTACTGTTTTATCATTAAGACCAAGATTTAAAATCGTATCCATCATACCAGGCATAGAAATTCTAGCACCTGATCTAACTGAGACTAATAAAGGATTTTTAAGATCACCAAACTTCTTTTTTGTTTTCTTTTCAATGTTTTTAAGCTCTGCTTCTATATTTTTAATTACGCTTTTAGGAAGTTTTTTTTTATTTTTATAAAAAAGATCACAAACATCTGTCGTAATAGTGAATCCAGGAGGAACGGGTAAACCTAATCTTCCCATCTCTCCAAGATTAGCACCTTTGCCACCTAAAATATTTATCTTATTCTTTAATTTTTTTGCAGATTTATCATCAAAACTAAATACAACTTTTGCCATTACAGACCTTCTAATTTTGAAAAATCGATAAAATTATCAAAAGTATTACAAAACATTTTTAATAGTTCTAATCGATTATTTTTAATATCTTGATTTTCATCATTTACAACCACATTGTCAAAAAAATTATCTGTAGATTCTTTGGTATCAGACAACTTTATTAACAAACTTTCGTAGTCTTTATTATCATCTTTAACGGTAAAAGCTTTCCTAATATCGTTAATTTTTTCATGAAGAATTCTTTCTTCTTCCTTTCTAAACAAAACAGCATCTGGTCTTCCAGCAATTCCTTTTCCAACTTTATCCAAAATGTTTGATGCTCGTTTATATGAGCTAATTGCATTAAGACCAATACCTTTATTTTTATATTTATGAATTAAAATAGTTTTTGCATAAAGATCTAAAAAATTATCTCCAGCATGTGAACTAACTGAGGCTTCTATAATATCAGGTTTAATATTTTTTAACTTTAAAACGTTTCTCATTCTTTCTTTGATAAAATCTAAAACCTCTTGTTCAGTTTTCTCATTTTTTATCTCAACACCTTGTCCCTGATATAGTCTTATTGCATAACTAATTAGGTCTCTTAATTTAAATGATAATTTATTTTCAATTATTGTTCTTAGTAAACCTATTGCTGCTCTTCTTAAAGCAAAAGGATCTTTTGAACTTGTAGGTTTTTCATCAATAACAAAAAAACCAACTAAAGTGTCAATCTTGTCTACAATCGAAATTGAATAGCCAAACGGCTTTTTAGGTAATGCTGATGTTAAACCAACAGGTAAATAATGGTCACTAACTGAGTTAGCTATATCCTTTTCAAATCCTTGTGCTAAAGCAAAATATTTTCCCATAACTCCTTGAAGTTCAGGATATTCCCCTACTAAATCTGAACACAAGTCAGATTTTGAAATTGAAGCCGCTAGTTGTACTTTTTCTTTACTTATATTCAAATCATCAGACAGAAAACCTGCTAGTTTTCTTAGTCTTTGAGTTTTGTCATAAATAGTTCCAAGTTTTTCATAAAACATAACTGATTTTAAATTTGCTATTTGTTTAATCAAATTTTTAGATCTATCTTTATCCCAGAAAAATTTAGCGTCAGCCAATCTCGCCTCGATGACTCTCTTATTTCCCTCTATAATGAATTTTTTTTCGTCCTTTTTATTTGCTACAACAAAAAAATTATTTGTTAATCTTTCTCTACTGTCAAAAATTGGAAAATATCTTTGGTGTTTCTCCAAAGTTGAGATAATAATTTCTTGAGGTATTTTTAGATAATCTTTGTTAAAACTTACATGTAATAAATTAGGGTCTTCAACAATATTTACAACTTCCTCTAATAAGTTTTTGTTAATTCTCTCTTTGTACTGTTTAGAATTTGAAATAGAACTAATCTTTTTGAGAATAATTTGTTCTCTAGCCTGGTGATCAACAATGATATTAAAAGTTTTTAGAAATCTTAAGTACTCTTTAAAATTATTAATTTTCCTGGATTTTATTATCAGATCTTGCTCGACAATTATTTCATCTGTTGTCTCTAAATGATCGAAGTTAAAAGAAAGTTTTTTATTGTTAAATCTTGCAAATATTGACTGAAGAGGTCTTCCCCACATTAAATTGTGATCAGACCATTTCATAGATTTTTTCCAGCTAATTGAGTTGATAGCTTTAGGAATAATTTTGCATAATAATTGTTCAACTAAAATTGACTTAGGTTGAGTTTTAATAAAATAAAATTTCCCTTTATCAGTATCTTTTTCGATTAAATCTTGATCTGATACTTTTTTTGCTTTCACAAAACCTTTTACAACTTGGTCAGGGGATCCTACTTTGGGTCCTTTAATTTCTTTAGCTGCTACTTTTATAATTTCAGATATATCATTTGCTAAAAGAACTAGTCTTGTTGGTGAAGAGTATACTATTAGCTCTTTATATTTAATTTCATTATCTTTAAATGAACTCTCAATAAGTTCTTTTAGTTGTGTTCTTGCTCCTATTTGAAGTTGAGGTGGAATTTCTTCGCTGTAAAGTTCCAATAAAAGTTCTGCCATAAATTAACTTTGAGAGCTTAACCATAGTGAGCCGCATCCTTTTGCAAGCTCTCTTATCCTTGTGATATAACCAGTTCTTTCTGCTACACCTATAACTCCTCGGGCATCTAATAAGTTAAATATATGACTAGCTTTTAAACACTGATCATAAGCTGGTAATGAAAGATTTTTTTGAAGTAAAGATTTACATTCATTTTCAGTATTTTCAAAACTTTTAAGTAAAGCATCAGTATTTGCAAACTCAAAGTTATAAGCAGAAAATTCTTTTTCTGCTTGAAAGAAAACTTCTTTATATTTCACACCATTATTATTCCAATCCAGATCAAAAACATTATTTTTTTCTTGAACAAACATACATAGCCTCTCAAGACCATAAGTAATTTCAACTGGAACAGGTTTACATTCTATACCTGTCATTTGTTGAAAATAAGTAAATTGGGTAATCTCCATTCCATCACACCAAACTTCCCATCCTAATCCTGCTGCCCCTAAGGTTGGACTTTCCCAATCATCTTCAACAAAACGGATATCATGATTTTTAACATCTATACCAATAGCTGCTAAGCTTTTTAAATATGTTTGTTTAATGTTACTTGGGGATGGTTTAATAATTACTTGATATTGATAATAGTGTTGTAAACGATTTGGGTTTTCACCATATCTGCCGTCCGTTGGTCTTCTTGAGGGCTGAACATAAGCAGCTTTCCATGGTTTAGGGCCTAGAGATCTTAACGTAGTTGCAGGATGAAAAGTCCCAGCTCCAACTTCTAAATCATATGGCTGTAAAATTACACAGCCATTTCTTCCCCAAAATTTTTGAAGATTCATTATTATATCTTGAAAAGAAAGGGAGTTATTTTTTTTACTAGCTTTTTTTTTAACTGGCATCTATAAACCAAATTTTTGCCACATCGATTTTTCTTCAATTAAATTCAGAAGTTTTTCAACTGGGTCTTGAACAGATGAAGAAAGTTTTCTTGCGATAAAACCTTTTGGTTTTTCAAATGTTTTAATAATTACTTTTTCACCAAATTTTTCTTTTAACACTTGGTCAGCGTTTCCAATACCATCAATTAAACCAAGCTTTAATGATGTTTTTCCAGTCCAAAATTCTCCAGTAAAAATATTATTTTTTTCGGGATCCTTGAGTTTTGACCCTCTGCTATTTTGGACAACTTTTATAAAGTCTTCATGTAATTCAAGTTGTATAGTTTTTAATCTTTTAATGTCCTCCTCTTTTTCCTCTTTAAATGGATCTAAAGTGCTTTTATTTTTTCCAGCTGTATAAACTCTTCTTTCAACTCCAATCTTTCGAATTAGGTCTTTAAAACCAAAGGACGCAGAAATTACTCCTATTGAACCAATGATTGAACTTGAGTTTGCATAAATTTCATCTCCCGCGCATGCAATAAAATATCCACCTGATGCTGCAACGTCTTCGGCAAATATAATAACTTTTACTTTATGTTTTTCAGCAAGCTGCCTTATATAACTATATATTAAATGTGATTGAACTGGTGATCCACCAGGGGAATTGATTGAAATTGCAACATGAGAAATTTTTTTTACTGCAAAAGCTTTCTTCAAAATATCTCTCTGATTAGCTAATTCCATGCCCTGTTTAAATTTTCCAGCTGAACCTATGATGCCAGTAAGCCTGACATGCGGAACCACTTTTTTTTTCTTAAAAATTGAAAACATATTTTTGATGATTAATTATATTCTTATAACAGTAAAAAATTAAAATTTAATTAATAATTACGCTACTTATAGTTGAATTATGGGGTGCGTCACCACGGGTCCATTTAAAAATTTATTATTGGCTAAAAACAAATATAAATATTGTAAATGGGATTAGTTGTACCTCTAAAAAAATCGGCAAATTCTGCTTATCTGGAACTTAGGAATCTTCTTGGTGATAAATTACAAAAAGTTGAAAATCTAATCCAAGAAAAATTAAGAAGTGATGTAAACCTAATTCAGAAGATGAGCAATCATCATTTAAAGTCAGGAGGCAAAAGATTAAGAGCACTCCTTACTTTAGAGTCTGCAAAATTAACTGGATATAAAGAAGATAAAAGAGATATAAATTTAGCTGCCTGTGTAGAATTAATACATTCTGCAACTCTTTTACATGATGACGTAATTGATGAAAGTGAATTAAGGAGAGGTGTAAAAACTACAAATTCTGTTTGGGGTAATCAATCATCTATTTTGGTAGGCGATTATTTGCTTAGTAGATGTTTTGAGATGATGGTTGAAGATGGTGATTTAGAAGTTTTAAAATTGTTGTCCTCTACATCCTCAAAAATAGCTCAGGGTGAGGTTCTTCAACTTCAACATAAAGGTGAAGCTGACCTGCTAGAGGAAACATACATAGATATAATAAATTTAAAAACAGCTTCACTTTTTTCTGCAGCAACTAAAACAGGAGCTTGTTTATCAGGAAGTAATGAAAAAGAAAAAAAAGCTTTAGAATCATACGGAAGAAACTTAGGGTTGGCTTTTCAAATTGCAGACGACGCCCTTGACTTTTATGCTAAAGAAAAATTATTTGGTAAAGAAATAGGAAAGGATTTTTTTGAAGGAAAAGTTACTCTTCCTATGATTATTATTTTTCAAAAAGGAAATAAAGAAGAAAAAAATTTTCTTAATAAAATTTTGAGAAAAGAAAAAAGAACCGAACAAGATTTTAGTAATACATTGTCTCTTATAAACAAATATAAAGCAGTAGAAGCTACTTTCAAAAAAGCAGAATACTTCGTGAACGTTTCTTATGATGCATTAGCAATTTTTCCTGATAACGAAGATAAAAAAATCTTACAAAATTTGACTAGCTTTAGTCTCAACAGATCTTTTTAAGGATAGAGAAGCTCTTTCTCCCAGTTACCGTTTTTTTTTCTATAGTTTAATCTCTCGTGAATCCTGCCTTCGCCATCCAACCAAAATTCTATTTCTTCAGGTAACAATCTCCATCCAGACCAGTAGGGAGGTCTTGGTACATTTTTTTGATCAGGAAATTTTTTTTCAAATTGTTTTATTTTATTGGTAAATGTTTCTCTTTGGTCTAGAATTGCTGATTGTGTAGAAGCCCATGCACCAATTCTATTTTTGTATGGTCGCGAATTAAAATAATCGTCTGCCTCCTTAGTTGAAACTTCCTCTACTTTTCCTAAAGCTCTTACTTGGCGTCTTAAACTTTTCCAATGAAAGCACATTGAGGCTTTTTGATTTTCTTTTAGTTCGTTTCCTTTTTTACTATTAAAATTAGTATAAAAAACAAATCCTTTGTCGCTCAAACCTTTAAGAAGTACCATCCTTACATTAGGTTGATTATTTTTGTTTGAAGTTGCAATAGCAACGGCGTTCGGGTCATTAATTTCGCTCTCCTCTGCCTTTGAAAACCATTTTTTGAACAATTCTATAGGATTATCTACATCTTCAAAGATAATATCTAAACCCAGTGAATTTTTGCCATTTTTTTGATTCATAATTTCTATAAAATAATCTATACATTAATTATCTATGTCTTTTAATACTTTTGGAAAAATTTTTAGGTTTACTACATGGGGAGAATCTCACGGGCCAGCAATTGGCTGTGTTATCGATGGTTGCCCCCCAAATATTCCTATATCTGAGAAAGATATTCAAAGAGATATGGATAGAAGAAGGCCCGGGCAGTCAAAATTTACAACACAAAGAAAAGAGTCGGATAAAGCTATAATTTTATCTGGAGTTTTTGAAGGAAAAACAACTGGCACACCAATATCTATCATCATACATAATGAGGACAAAAGATCTAGGGACTATGAAACAATAAAAAATAAATTCAGACCTGGTCATGCTGATTATACGTATTTCAAAAAATATGGAATAAGAGATTTCAGAGGGGGTGGAAGACAATCTGCAAGAGAGACAGCTTGTAGAGTTGCAGCAGGTGCTGTAGCAAAAGTTGTATTAAAAAAAGTAATTGGACAAAAATTTAATGTAATAGGCGCTGTTACTCAGCTAGGGTTAATGTCATGCGATAAAACAAAGTGGAAAGATAGTGAGATAAGAAAAAATCCTTTTTTCTGCCCTGACAGAAATTCTGTTAAACTCTGGGAAAAATATCTTTTAGCTGTAAGAAAGGCTGGTTCGTCATGTGGTGCGATTATTGAATTAAGAGCGACTGGTGTTCCAGTTGGTTTAGGTGCTCCGATTTACTCAAAATTAGATACAGATATAGCTGCCGCTTTAATGAGTATTAATGCAGTAAAGGGGGTCAATATTGGAGCAGGTATGAACGCAGCTTTTTTAAGTGGAGAGGAAAACTCCGATGAAATGAATAAAAGCTCAGGTAAAGTAAAATTTAAATCTAATCAAGCTGGGGGAATTTTGGGCGGAATTTCTTCAGGGCAGAGCATCGTAGCTTCTTTTGCTGTTAAACCTACATCATCAATTTTAACTAGTAGAAACACAATAGATAAAAAAGGTAAAAATACTAAAATTTCTGTTAAAGGAAGACACGATCCTTGTGTAGGCATAAGAGCTGTACCGATAGGTGAAGCAATGATCAATTGTGTTTTATTAGATCATTTTTTAATGAACAGAGCGCAATGTGGTTAAATAGGTATCTTATTTTTATTTTTAGCTAAAATTACATTAGAGTTTAAAGTCTCTTCCACTTTTTTAATAATTGAAAGATTGTCTAAACCGGCTACCTCGTACATTTTATCAGGGATATCTTGGTCAATAAAGATATCTGGTAAAATCATAGATCTAAATTTTAAGCCAGTATCAAAAACACCTCGTTCAGATAAAAGTTGCATAACATGTGATCCAAAGCCGCCTACTGAGCCTTCTTCTAATGTTATTAAAACCTCATGATTAGTCGCAACTTCCATAATTAATTTTTCATCTAAAGGTTTAGCAAATCTTGCATCTATTATTGTAACATCGATACCTTTTAGAGAAAGTTGTTTTGATGCCTTTTTACATTCTTCCAGCCTTGCACCAAAATTTAGTAAAGCAACTTTTTTTCCCTCTTTAATAATCCTTGCTTTTCCGATTACTAATTTTTCTTTTATAGAAGGTAGCTCTACTCCAATACCGTTTCCCCTAGGATACCTAAAAGCTGAGGGTCTGTCATTAATTTCAACTGAAGTATTAATCATTTTTACAAGTTCTGCTTCATCACTTGCAGCCATTACTACAAAATTAGGTAAAGTAGATAAATAAGTGATGTCAAAAGAACCTGCGTGTGTTGGTCCGTCTGCGCCAACAAGTCCAGCTCTATCTATTGCAAATCTTACAGGCAAAGATTGTAGAGCAACATCATGAACTACTTGATCATAAGCTCTTTGTAAAAATGTAGAGTAAATCGCTGCATAAGGCTTATATCCCTCTGTAGCTAATCCTGCTGCAAAAGTTACTGCATGTTGTTCTGCTATTCCCACATCAAATGTTCTATCTGGAAACTTTTTTTCAAATAAATTAAGTCCAGTACCTGATGGCATTGCGCCTGTTATCCCTACTATTTTTGTATCCTGTTCAGCATGTTTAATCAAAGTTTCTGCAAAAACTTTTGTATAAGATGGTGTATTTGATTTTGATTTCGACTGTTCTCCTGTCGAAATATTAAATTTTGATACACCATGATACTTATCGCCAGAGTCTTCTGCTGGTTTGTATCCTTTTCCTTTTTGAGTTCTAACATGTATTAATACTGGTCCTTGATGACTAGAATTTTTAACATTCTCAAATATTTGCACCAAGTTCTCTACGTCGTGTCCGTCAATTGGCCCAATATAATAAAATCCCAACTCACTGAATAATGTACCTCCCGTAACCATATTTCTTAACATATCTTCTGCTTTACCGGCTTTTTGACTAAATCTTTTTGAAAATGCAGAAATAATCATTTTTATAGTTTCTCTAAAATTAAAATATAGTTTTCCAGATAAAAGGTTAGCCAAATATTTACTCATAGCTCCAACTGGTCTTGCTATTGACATATCATTATCATTTAAAACTACAATTAAATTTGACTTTAGTGCCCCTGCATTATTCATAGCCTCGTATGCCATTCCTGCGCTCATTGCTCCATCGCCTATTACTGCAATTACATTATTTCTATTGTTAGATAATTTTTTTGCTACTGACATTCCTAGAGTAGATGAGATAGATGTTGAACTGTGAGCAGCGCCAAACGGGTCATATTCACTTTCTGATCTTTTTGTGAACCCTGATAATCCCCCACCCTTTCTCAAAGTTTTTATTCTATCTCTTCTTCCAGTTATAATTTTATGTGGGTAACATTGATGGCTTACATCCCAAACAAGTTTATCTTTAGGTGTGTCAAAAACATAGTGTAGGGCTACAGTTAGTTCTACTACTCCTAATCCAGCGCCAAGATGTCCGCCGGTTTCAGATACTACATCAATCAATTCATCTCTTAATTCATCTGAAATTTGTTTTAAATTTTCTTTTTTAAATTTTCTTAGATCAGATGGAAAATTTATTTGTTTTATTAATCTTGTCATTAAAAACTTCTTTCTAAAATAAATCTAACAGTTTTTTTTAACTCGTTTGCATTTTTTCCATGTTTTTTTAATTTAAGCAATATTTTTTTCTGTAATTTATCAGCATAATTGATTGTATTTTTATAACCAAGCAAATGAATTAAAGTCGATTTTCCTTTTTTTTTATCTTTTTTTATTGGTTTACCTACTAATTTTTTTGAACCTATGATGTCTAAAAAATCATCAGCTAATTGAAATAATAAACCAATATCTTCTCCAAGTTTTCCATAGAAAATTTTTGTCTTTTTATTTTTTTTTGCAACTATAGCGATTGATTGAAAGCAAAAATTAAAAAGTTTGCCTGTCTTTTTCCTCTGCATATCTATAATTTGACTGATTTTTTTTCTTTTGTTTTCAAATTTCAAATCTAACTCTTGCCCTCCAGCTATACCTGTATGACCAGAAAAATTTGATAAAAGTCGCGTAATTTCATTTTTTTGATTATTATTTAGTAAATTTTTTTTATCAGAAATTATCTCAAATGCTAAAGTAAGTAATGAATTTCCTGCGAGCACTGCAGTAGCCTCACCATATTTTTTATGAGTTGAAGGCTTTCCTCTCCTGTAAGAGTCATTGTCCATACAAGGAAGATCGTCGTGTATTAAAGAGTAAGAATGAATACATTCGACAGCTGCGCAAATATGAATGAGTTTTTTTTCTTTGATCTTAAATAATCTTCCCACATCAAAAATTATTGTAGACCTTATTTTTTTACCCCCAGAAATTAACCCATATTTCATAGGGGCTACTAGTAAAGATTTTTTCTGACTATTAATAAAATTTATCAAAAATTTATCAACTTTTTTGGCGTTTCTTTTTAATTTTATATTTATCATTTAAGTAATTTTTATGATTTAGATATCTCTTTAGATTTTATTTTAAATAGGTTTTCTACATGTTTGTTTAAGTAAATTAGTCTTTTGTAAATATTTTCAGCACTTTTTAAATCAAAATTGTCACTCTCGAGTTTTATAAGAATGTCATTTATTTCATCTCGAGCCTCTTTTAATGATTTACTTTTGATTTCAGCTGGAATATTTTCCATTTTCATAAACTAAATAATAATTACATTATGAAAAACATCTATTCAAATATATATTCTTTCAACTCAAAGAGCCTTAAAAAAACAATAAAATCTTTAAAACAAGGTAATTTAGTGGGTTTACCAACAGAAACAGTTTATGGATTAGCTGGAAATGCTTATTCGGGAAAGGCAGTAAAAAAGATTTTTAAATTAAAAAGAAGGCCAAAAATCAACCCATTAATTGTTCATTATAATAATTTCAAAGATGCAAACAAAGATGTCATCCTAAATAAGAATTTCTATAAACTATACAAAAAATTTTGCCCAGGGCCTTTAACTTTTATTTTAAAAAAAAATACAAAATCAAAAATCCATTCTATAGTAACGGCAAATCTAAATACTGTGGCAATAAGGTTTCCTAGTAATAGAGTAGTCAAAACAGTTCTTAAATTTTTAAATTTTCCTTTAGCCATGCCTAGTGCAAATATTTCGTCTGGCATAAGTCCAGTTAGCGCAAATGACGTATTTGAAGATTTTAAAAAAAAATTAAAAATAATAATAAACGGTGGTAAATCTAAAATTGGTATTGAGTCAACTGTAATTGATTTGACGGGTAAGCCAAAAATACTCAGGCCAGGGATAATAAGTTCAAGCGAAATTAAACCTTTTTTAAAATTATCTTTAGCAAAAAAAAATTTTAAAATTAAATCTCCAGGTATGATGAAAAAACATTACTCACCAGGAATACCAATCATTTTTGTTGGCAAACCTTCTAAACCAAGCCATGCCTATCTCGTATTTGGAAAAAAATTCAAAAAAAATCCAAATAATTTTAATTTAAGCAAAAAAGCCGACTTGAAAGAAGCAGCAGCTAATTTATATAAAATATTAAGAAAAATTAAAAAAAGAGGGTTTAAAAAAATTTTTGTAGCGAAAATACCTAATCGAGGTTCCGGGTTAGCTATTAATGATAGGCTATTAAGAGCATCAAAATAATGTTTATTGAAATTAAGAATTTAAGTAAAATTTATAATAAATACCTAGCGGTAGATAAAATTAACTTCCATTTAGAAAAAAATAAAACTATTGGGTTGTTGGGACCTAATGGTTGTGGAAAAACAACTACTATTGGAATGATGTTAGGACTTGTTACTCCATCAAGTGGAGAAATTTTAATTGAAAATAAAAATTTGAACTCTTTTGGAAGAGACGAGATATTAAAAAGATTTAATTTTGCTTCTCCCTACGTTGAATTACCGAAAAAATTAACAGTAAGACAAAACCTTGAAATTTATGGAAGGTTATACGGGATTAAAGATTTAAAAAAAAGAATAAATGAAATTTCAAATGACTTAGAGATAAAAGAGTTTTTTGAAAGAAAGACTGGAGAACTTTCATCAGGCCAAAAAAATAGAGTCTCTCTTGCTAAATCTTTAATTAATAAACCAGAAATTCTTCTTCTCGATGAACCAACAGCAAGTTTAGATCCAGATATAGGTGATTTCATAAGAAGCTACATTCAGGAATATAAGTCAAAAAATAAGGTAACAGTTTTACTAGCTTCCCATAATATGAATGAAGTAGAAAGGCTTTGCGATAGTATTATAATGATGAGAAGAGGAAAAATTATAGATAAAGGAACTTGTAATAATTTAATAGAAAAACACGGTAGAAATAATTTAGAGGAAACTTTTTTAAAATTAGCGAGGAGCAAGGATGAATTTTAATAAAATTTATGCTCTAGGTTTAAGGCATCTTTATTTAGTAATGAATTCATTTCCAAGAGTTTTGGATTTAATATACTGGCCTACTGTTCAAATTTTTTTATGGGGATTTATATCAAAGTTTTTTACGCTTAATTCTGAATATTACAACAATACTGTTGGTGTAATACTTACTGCAGCAATTTTATATGATTTTCTTTTTAGGGCTAGTATAAGTTTTAATATGATGTTTCTTGAGGAAATATGGAGTAGAAATTTTACGAATTTATTTATAGCTCCTATTAAAATAAGAGAAATAATAGCTGCTCTGACTTTGACAGCAATTATAAGAACGCTGATTGGATTAGTGCCTGCAGTAATTATAGCAATACCTCTTTTTGGTGTTTCTGTACTACACCTTGGATTACCATTAATATTTTTATTGATTGGATTATATCTTTTTGGGATTACCTTAGGTCTATTAGTAACTTCAGGTCTACTAAGATATGGTCCTTCTTTTGAAAATATTGCTTGGGCAAGTTTGTTTTTCTTAGCTCCTTTAGGGTGTATTTATTATCCAATAGATATTTTACCGGATTTCCTACAAATTATTGCAAAGGGTCTTCCTTTAGTTCACATTTTTGAAGAAATGCGAAATATTTTAATAAATAATTCAGTAAACTACTTTAATATTTTTAAATCTATTTCCATATCTGTAGTATATTTTATTTTTGGTGTTATAGTTTTTTACTTTTCATATTTTGGTGCAAAAAAAAGAGGAACCTTAATTAATATGGGTGAATAAAAGATGAATTTAAAAATTGATGATATAAAAAAACTAGAGAGCCCTCCTAAAATTATCAAAAATATTTTTGACAAAGATGAAATTACTAGTTTTTTAGATCTATACAAGAATTTACCTGTCACAATACACAATAAAAAACAAAATGTTATAAAAAAAAGATGGTTGCAAGGGTATGACTCTAAATTAGAAACTATTTTTTGTGATAGATTAAAAAAAGAAATTGGAAATTTTCAAATGGATAATCTTAAAGATGAAAATGGTAAAGATATTTTTGGATTAATTCAAGAAAGCTACAACCCTATTGGATTACATGTGGATGCAGGATTTGAACTAAACAGTCAAATTTATAAACAAACTTTAATTCCACTTTCCTCTGTTGGTAGCACTGTAATTTTTAAAAATAGATTTTATGATGGCTCAACAAGTTTTACACAAGATCCAGAGGAATTAAAAAAAAAAGACTTAAAGTATGGCCAAAACAAAAGATCAGATATCCATTTAAAATTATATGGGGATAAACCTTTTGATACTGAAATACATAAAAAATACTTACAACACGAAAGAATCGAAAATTTAAAAGGTTTAGAAGTCGAATTAATTTATGAGTGGGAAGTGGGTTCAATGTTAATATTTGATAGAAGTCATCTGCATTGCTCATCCTCTGTAATTGAAGGAAAAAAAATAGGTATTGCAACTTTTACAAAAAGATAATTTTCAACTAAATGTTAAAGAAAAAATTGTTAAAAATATCAAGAAGTGTAATAAAAATTTTCTTACCATTAATTTTTAGAATTTTAATAAAATTTAAAATCAACAGAAGAGTCATAAGTTATCTCCAAGATAGAAGCTATTTTGGGAATCAAAAGCACGACTTTTCAGATATAATACGTACACTTTTGAAGTCAGAAAAATTAATAGCTTTAGATGTTGGAGCTCAGGGAGGTTTTAATTCAGATAATTTTTTCTCAAAAAAATATAATATTTTTTTTGAACCTATTTTAGTTGAGCCTATTAAGTCTGAGGCTAAAAAACTAAATGACAATAAATTTGTAATTGATAACGCTCTTTGGAGCTCAAAAGTTAAAAAAAATATCTTTATTTTAGATAATAGACTTGGCAGTTCATCAATGTTTGAACCCGATGTTGGCAAATTTGACGTGCATGACATAAATGTTAATGAGTTTAATAATTTTAAAGTTACGCGAAATGAAGAAGTAGATTGTGATACTATAGATAATTCACTAAAAAAACTAAAATTTAAAAGTTTAGATTATCTTAAAATTGATACGCAGGGATCTGAGCTGGAAATTTTAAAAGGAATAGGTAGTTATCGCCCACAATTAATTAAAATTGAAGCTCATATTTACTCAATGTATAAAGGTGTCCCTGAGTGGAATAAATTAGTAAATTATTTATATGAAATGAATTACTTAATAATTGACTGGAAGGGAATAGGAAAACATAAATCTAGAATACCAGCAGAAATGGAAATGATATTTATTCCAAATTTTAATACTAAAGAGGGTGAGAAAAAAATAATAGAAAATCAAGAAAAATTTATCTCTTTATTATTAATTTTTGGGCAATTAAACATTCTAAAATTAATAATGAAAAGATTAAAAATTCATTTGAACAGTTTAGATAAGTTTGAAGATTTATATTTTAATTAATGGCAATATACGACTGTTTTCAATATTTTAATGAGGATCATATAGTAGATTTACGTATGAATATTCTGAATGAGCATGTCGACTATTTCGTAATTTCAGAGTCAAATAAAACACACCAAGGAAAAGATAAAAAAATTAATTTTAATATAAATAATTTTCCAAAATTCAAGCATAAGATCATTTTTGTTGTTGCAGATTATGATCAAGTAATTAACTTCCAAAATCATACTGGTGGAGAGTCTCCAATTGAACAACATCAAAGAAACTCTTTAATAAATGGTTTAAAAGATGCTCATCATGATGACCTTATAATTTTATCAGACTCAGATGAAATACCAGATCTAAAAAAATTAACTGAAATTAAAAAAGATAAAAAGTTTATAGCTTTTTCACAAAAGATGTTTATGTATAAATTGAATCTCCAAAATGTTAATGAAAGTAACTGGATCGGATCAAAAATTACCAAAAAAAAATATTTAAAAACAATGCAATTGCTTAGAGACTTAAAATTCAAAGATTATCCTTTTTGGAGATTTGATAAAAGGGATCTTCAAATTATAAAAGGTGGATGGCACTTTTCTTTTTTACAAACACCTGATCAAATATTAGAAAAGATAAAATCTTTCTCTCATGGAGAATTTAATAAAGATATAAATATAAAAAAAATTGAAGAAAAAATTATTAATAATAGAGACATTTTCGATAGGGATAATGTTTTGAAAAAAGTAAATTTGGACGAGACTTTCCCAAGCTTTATTTTGAAAAATAAAGATAGGTTTTTAAAATGGATAATTTAGCTTGGTGCGCCGGATAGGAGTCGAACCCATAACCTCCGGAGCCGAAATCCGGCGCTCTATCCAGTTGAAGCTACCGGCGCGTAATTGAGACTTTAAATTAAATTATGAATAATACAATAAAATTTTTAACTAATTTGAGTGATAATGGAAAAAGAGTTGATGTTTTTTTAACAAAAAAAATTAATGATCTAACTAGATCTTTCTTACAAAAACTAATTAAAAGAAATTTACTTAAAATTAATAACGAAATTTGTAACTCTCCATCAATTAAATTAAAAACAAAAGATAGCGTTGAAATAAAATTAATTTTTACTCAAGAACATAAGTTGACCCCTAAAAATATTAAGCTCAATATTATATATGAAGATAAGGATATTTTAATAATTAACAAACAAAGGGGTCTGGTAGTACATCCAGGTGCCGGAAATTTAAAAAATACATTAGCAAATGCTTTAGCGTATAAATATAAAAATAACTTATCTAATATAAACGGAAAATTGAGACCGGGTATAGTTCACAGGATTGATAAAGAAACTAGTGGATTACTAGTTGTAGCAAAAAATAATATTTCACATTCAAATCTTGGTAAACAATTCAGTGAGCATACAATTAAAAGAAAATATAAATGTTTGGTTTGGGGGATTCTAAGACCTCTTAATGGGAGAATTGACACTTTAATTTCTAGAAATAAAAGAAACAGGCAACTCATGACTGTAAGTGACATAACTGGAAAGAGAGCTATAACAAATTACAAAACTATTAAAACTTTTATAAGCAAAGATATCCCTAAAATAAGTTTAATGGAGTGTGAATTAGAGACTGGGAGAACGCATCAAATAAGGGTTCACTTGAGTTATAAAGGTATATCAATTTTAGGAGACAAGCAGTATGGTAAAAAAAAATTAAAATTTAAAAAGATAAATAAAGAGATATCCTCGTTATTAAATGACCTTCAAGGACAATTACTTCATGCTGAAACTATAGAATTTCTTCACCCAACTAAAAATAAATGGATGAAATTTAAATCCGAGTTACCAAAAGATTTCAAAAAAATACTTAGTTTGCTTGAAAAAGTTAATAGTTGAAAAAAATAATTTAGTATATAATTGTAAAAAAATATGAAAGAGAAAAACCAAATTAGCAACTTGCCTACCCCTTCCTCTGGAGGGCTTTCAGTTTATCTAGCCCAAATCAAAAAATTTCCTATGCTGGATGCAGAGGAAGAATATATGCTTGCAAAAAATTGGAGAGAAAATGGAAACCTTCAATCTGCTCATAAATTAGTGACAAGTCATCTAAGATTAGTTGCTAAAATTGCGATGGGTTATAGGGGCTATGGATTACCAGTAAATGAGTTAATATCCGAAGGCAACTTAGGATTAATGCAAGCAGTAAAAAAATTTGATCCTGACAAAGGTTTTAGGCTAGCAACATATGCAATGTGGTGGATTAAAGCAGCTATTCAAGAGTATGTCTTAAGATCATGGAGTCTTGTAAAAATGGGAACTACTTCTGCGCAAAAAAAACTCTTCTTTAATTTAAAGAAAATTAAAAGTCAGATAGCTCCAGGGCAAGAGGGTGATCTAAAAGATGATCAAGTAAAAGAAATTTCAAAAAGGTTAGATGTTGACTCGCATGAAGTTATAAATATGAATAGGCGTATGATGGGGCAGGAAAAGTCTCTTAATGATCCAATTAAATACGGTGAGACCGACGAATGGCAAGACTGGCTTGTAGATGAAAACTTAGATCAAGAGTTAGCGATTGCCCAAAAACAAGAATTTGATGACAAAAAAGAATTACTCAAAAGTGCGATGAAAATTTTAAATGAGAGAGAAAAAGAGATTATCACCGCAAGAAGGCTTTCGGAGGATCCTGTTACTCTTGAAGACTTAAGTAAAAAATACAGGATAAGCAGAGAAAGAATAAGGCAAATTGAAACAAAGGCATTTGAAAAGCTTCAAAAATCAATGATTAATGCAAGTAAATCAAAAAATTTACTTCCACCTAATTAAATTTAAAAGGATCTTCAATTAATATTGTGTCGTCTCTTTCCGGACTTGTAGAAATACTAGAAATCTTCGCTCCTATAAAATCTTCTAAAGCATAAATATATTTTTTTGCATTTTCAGGTAAATCTTTCATGTTTCTAATTCCCTGAGTATTTGTTTTCCAACCTGGAAATGATTTATATATTGGTTTTATATTAAATTGATCTTCAGTGGCAGCTGGTAGATAATTTATTTTTTTTCCTTTAAGTTCATACTCTACGCACATTTTAATTTCATCAAGATCATCCAGTACATCTAATTTAGTTAATGCGATACCGTTAATACCTGATATCTTTATAGTTTGGCGAACTAACACACCATCGAACCATCCACATCTTCTTTTTCTTGCTGTAACAGTGCCAAATTCTTTACCTCTTTTACCCAAGTTTTCTCCAATTTGATTATTTAACTCTGTCGGGAATGGCCCACTACCAACTCTTGTTGTGTAGGCTTTGGTGATACCTAAAATGTAACCAATTTTATCAGGTCCTGAACCAGAACCCGTCGCTGCTGTGGAAGGCACTGTATTTGATGAAGTTACATACGGATAGGTTCCATGATCTACATCCAAGAGAATACCTTGCGCACCCTCAAATAATATTTTTTTTCTACTATTTTTAAATTTATCTAGCTCCAACCAAACAGGCTTAGCAAACTTCAAAATTTTAGGAGCTATATTTAAAAGATTTTTTTTTAAAACTTCTTTTTTATAAATTTTTTTTTTCAAACCTTTTCTTATAGCGTTATGGTGCTTTAAGACATTCTCTAAGCGTGCATCTAAATTACTCTCAGAAGCAAGGTCCATAACCCTTATTGATCTTCTTCCAACTTTATCTTCATAACAAGGTCCAATTCCTCTTCTGGTAGTTCCAATTTTAGATTTGCCGGCGGCATCTTCTCTTATTTCATCCATTTCTTGGTGAAATGGTAAAATCAAAGATGCGGTATCCGAAATCATAAAATTTTCAGGAGTGACATTTACGCCTTTTTTTTTTATTTCTTCAATTTCACTTAATAAAGCCCATGGATCTATTACCACACCGTTACCTAGAATTGAGATTTTTCCAGCTCTCACGATACCTGAGGGAAGCAATCTAAGTTTGAAAACTTTTTTATCTATAACTAAAGTATGGCCAGCATTATGACCTCCTTGAAAACGTACAACAACATCGGCTTCACTAGATAGCCAATCAACTATTTTACCCTTACCTTCATCTCCCCATTGTGAACCTACAACAACTACATTTTTCATTATAAAAATTTTTTATTCAAGTTAAAAGAGTTTAAATGATTAATAGGGCCATTACCTTTTCCATAAACAGGATTTGACTTTATAGCTTGGTTTACATATTTAATTCCTAACTCACAAGATTTCTTTAAAGGTTTTCCACATGATAAAAAAGTTGCAATTGCACTAGATAAAGTACAACCTGTTCCGTGTGTATTCTTTGTCTTAATCATTTTGTTTTTGAAAATTTCTTTTTTATTGTTCATAAGTAAGATATCATATGAATGCCTAGAATTTAAATGTCCTCCTTTTAATAAAATATTTTTTGCTCCTAGCTTTGATAAAATATTTATAGAATAAAGCATATCACTATAATTTTTAATTTTAGTATTGGTTAAGACCTCAGCTTCCGGAATATTAGGTGTAATTAGATATGCTTTTTTTATTAATTTGTACTTAAGTATTCTTATAGCATTTTTATTTATAAGTTTTGCACCTCCTTTCGCAACCATAACTGGATCTAAAACAATTTTATCAAATTTAATTTTCTTTAAACTTTTAAGAACTGAATTAATAACATCTTCTGAATGGAGCATACCAATTTTTATAACGTCTGGTTTAATATCTTTGCACGTATAAAAAATTTGTTTCGCAATCTCTTTAGGATTAATCGGCACTACTGATTTTACACCAGTTGTATTTTGTGATGTAATTGCTGTAACAGCCGTCATCGCATAACCTCCTAAGGAAGTTACAGTTTTGATATCAGCTTGAATTCCGGCTCCTCCTGATGAGTCTGATCCAGCAATAATTAAGATTTTTGATCTAGGTTTCAAATTATTTTATTGATTTTTTTATTAATTTTATACATTTAATGATTAAAGATTTACTATCTGATTCTGCCATAATTCTAATTTTAGGTTCTGTGCCTGATTTTCTAACTAATATTCTTCCTTTTCTTTTCATAAGTTTGTTTGCTTTACGAATTGCAATTTTACATTTCCTGTTATTAATAACATCTTTATCTTTTACTGTTACATTTTCTAAAATTTGCGGTAATGGCTTAAATACATTCAATAATTTGCTAGCTTTTCTTTTTTTTCTTAACGAAAATAATACTTCTAAAGCGACAAGCAGGCCGTCACCTGTTGTAGCAAATTTTCCAAGAATTATATGTCCAGATTGTTCGCCACCTAAATTAAAGTTAAATTTTTTCATTTTTTCTTTAACATATCTATCTCCAACATTAGATCTTAAAAATCTTATATTCTGTTTTTTTAAAAATGCTTCTAAACCATAATTGGACATTAGGGTTCCAACAACACCCCCTTTTAATATTTTTTTTTCCTTCCATCTGTTTGCTAACATTGCTATTATTTGATCTCCATCAATGATTTTACCTTTTTCATCACACATTATAACTCTATCAGCATCTCCATCAAAGGAAATGCCTACATGAGCTTTATTTTTTTTTACTGCTGCTTTTAACTTTGAGGGAAAAGTTGAGCCACAATTTTTATTTATATTTAATCCGTTTGGATTATCTCCTAAAGTTATAACCTGTGCACCTAGTTCTTTGAGAAGTTTAGGAGCAGCTTTGTATCCAGCTCCATTTGCGCAATCTAAAACAATTTTTATTCCCTTTAATTTAAAATTTTTAGGAAAATTATTTTTTAAAATTTTAATATATCTTTCATTTCCATCTTCTAACCTTTTGACTCTCCCTAAAAATTTTGGGTTTGAAAGCTGATTTGTGCTATTTGTATCAATTAATTTTTCAATTTTTTTTTCTATTTTATTAGATAATTTTAAACCATCCGGGCCAAATAGCTTTAAACCATTATCAAAATATGGATTATGAGAAGCAGTGATCATAATTCCCATGTTTGCTTTCATAGATTTTGTCAACATTGCCAGTCCATTTGTAGGTAACGGTCCAAAAGTAAAAACATGCATACCACCTGAAACTAACCCAGATACTAGTGCAGGTTCTAAAGTGTACCCGGATAATCTCGTATCTTTTGCAATTACAGCTATTTGTTTAGTTTTTTTTTGGTTTTTAAAATAAGTCCCTGATGCTAACCCAAATTTAAAAAATTTTTCTCCAGTTATATTTCCTGAGTTAACTTTACCTCTTATACCATCAGTTCCGAAATATTTATTTTTCATTTGTTTTTCAAAATTTTTTCAAAAACTAAGATTCCTTGTTTTACCTCTCTAACGTTATGTACTCTAAAAATTTGAACTCCTTGAGACAACAAAAATAGAACAGAAGCAATTGTTCCTCCAATTCTATCACGGCTGTCGTATAAACCAGAAATTTGATTTATAAATCTTTTTCTAGAAGTTCCAATTAATATTGGAAATCCAAGACTATGAAACAAAGAAATATTTGAAATTAAAGTCAAATTATGTTTCAAAGTTTTACCAAAGCCAATACCTGGATCTAAAATAATCTTTTTATCTTTAAATTTATCTTTTATATTATTTTCAAAGAAATCGTATACATCGAGCAATACGTCCTTATATTTTGGATTAAGTTGCATGGTATTTGGTGTTCCCTGCATGTGATGAAGAACTTTTGCAGTTTTATATTTTTTAATCTTTGTTAATGCTTTTTTGTCAAAATTAAATCCTGATACATCATTGATTAGATCAGCGCCATATTGGATACTTTTTAACATAATGTCTGATTTTCTAGTATCAATTGATAAAGAAGTTTTTTTAAATTTTTTTTTAAATTTTCTTAAAACATTTTTTATTCTCATCCATTCAATATTAGGTTTAATAGTTTTAGAACCAGGTCGAGTTGATTCTCCACCAATGTCGATAATTGTTGCGCCATCCTCAATCATTTTTTTAATATGTTTAAAGGATTTTGCACCTTTATTAAATTTTCCGCCATCAGAAAAACTATCTGGCGTCATATTCAATATTCCCATTATACTAGGATTGGAGAAGTTTAAATTAGGTAAAAAATTTTTTCTTTTTAAAATGATTTTTTTTAAATGTTTTGTTACTTGATATTTTTCTTTTTTTTTTAAATTTTTGATATTTTTAAGATGAATAATACGACTTTTTACTTTTTTTTCATGTCTGGAATATATTTCTAAATTGTCAAAAGCTATGAATTTATTTCCGCATAAAGGGAGAGCTTTTTTTTTCTTAATTAGATTGTGTGCTTGATTGCCATAGTAAAAATTACACGCTCTTGTGTAATATTTAGCCATTATTTTTATACTGCAGGTTTAGGCTTTAATCCAATTGATCCCAGTGCAGATGACGAAGATTTACCATCTTCGCTATCTTCTTCTTTAAAAGATCTTGTTGGCTTTATATCTTTTAAAATTAAGTCTCTAATCTCATCTCCAGATAATGTCTCATATACAAGTAAAGCTTTAGCAATTTTGTGTAAATCATCAATCTTTTCAGTTAAAACTTTTCTAGCTCTCTCATAACCTTTATCTACAATTTTTTTGACTTCTTCATCAATTTTTTTTGCAGTTTCCTCTGACATATTTTGTTGTTTGGTAACTGATCTTCCAAGAAAAACTTCTTCCTCGTTTTCACCATAAGCTATTGTACCAAGCTCATTGCTCATACCATATTTAGTAACCATATTTTTTGCCATCTTAGTTACCATATCTATGTCTGATGATGCTCCTGAAGTAACTTTATCGTGCCCAAAAATTAATTCCTCCGCAATTCTACCTCCCATTGCAACAGCGATATCTGAATGCATCTTTTCTCTTGTTACCGACAACTGATCTCTTTCCGGAAGTCTCATCACCATACCTAAAGCTCTGCCTCTTGGAATAATTGTTGCTTTATGTATTGGGTCAGAAGCCTTTTCATTAAGTGCCACTATAGCGTGACCACCCTCATGGTAAGCTGTTAATTTTTTTTCATCTTCAGACATAACCATTGATCTTCTCTCTGCACCCATCATTACTTTATCCTTAGCTTCTTCTATATCTGACATAGTCACAACTCTTTTATTCTTCCTTGCAGCAAGCAAAGCTGACTCATTAATTAAGTTAGCTAAATCCGCACCAGAAAAGCCAGGTGTGCCTCTAGCTACAGTTCTTAACTTTACATCTGGTCCAGTATTAATTTTTTTAACATGAACTTTAAGTATAGCTTCTCTTCCGATTATGTCGGGATTTCCTACAACAACCTGTCTGTCGAATCTACCTGGTCTTAATAATGCTGGATCCAATACATCTGGTCTATTAGTCGCTGCAATTAAAATAATTCCCTCGTTTGTGTCAAAGCCATCCATTTC
>CACNAY010000001.1:87500-99254 GCA_902618555.1 uncultured Pelagibacteraceae bacterium | reverse complement strand
CCAATTGCAAGATAAAAAAGATGCATCCCAGCTGTACAAGATGAAATTGAAACTGCATATTTTGAATTGGTAAATTTTTTAAATTTATCTTCAAATTCTATTGTTTTTTTTCCGTGTACATATTTTCCACTTTTTAATACTTTTAAAACAGAACCAAATTCTGAATTATTAACTATTGGTTTACCAAAAGGAAAATTTTTCATGAAATTTTAAGTTTTCTAAAATCTATTTTAATATTTTTATTAGTTTTAAAAGATTTTTCTATCCCTAAACAAATTAGCATTGAATTTACCACCTCTTGAAATGTAATTAAATTTTTTCCTTTTCCAATTAGATTTAAAACAAAACTTTTTAAAATGTTATTTTTGTTTTTATTTTCAAATTTTAAATTAAAAAAATTTGGACTTATTTTCTTACTTCTGCTTGTATAAAAATTTGAACCATTAATTTCATGAAATATTGTTCCCTTTGTTCCAAATATTTTTAAAGTGTGGTGATGGGGTATTTTGCATCCAAAATTTGACGATATTTTTGCTATTTTTCCACTTTTAAATTTAAGAATAGCTACAGAGAAATCATTAAACTTAAATTTTGTATTTTTTGTTACTATTCTATTAGCCTCTGCTTTGATTTGAACGGGTAGCTCATTCAAGATCCAGGTCATAAGATCTACCATGTGCACGCCACCCCCGCAGGTCACAGAATAAAAAGGAATTTTTCCTCTCCATCCTTTTGTTATTTTTCTCAATCTTCCATAATTATAGTCTCCCTCTAAATAAAATATTTTCCCAAGTTTTTTTTGTAAATTTAAATTATAGATTTTTTTAAATTGTGGTGATCCTCTTAGAATTAAATTACAGGATATCTTACTGTTAAATTTTTCATAATATTTTTTAATCTTTTTAAGCTCATTAATATTTAGACACAAAGGCTTTTCAACGAAAATATATTTGTTATTTTTAATACACTGGATTATTTGATTGCAATGAAAATTATCATAAGAAGCAATCGATACAAGCTGTATTGTTTTATCCTTGTAAATTTCTTGCTCACTTTTTACAAATTCGGCTTCTGGAAATTTTTTTTTTAACTTTCTAACTTTATCTTTATTAGTTTCATATATCTTACAAAGATTTGTTTTTTTAAATTTTTGATAAAAGCTTGCATGTCTTTCTCCCACTCCCATTCCGATTACGGCACAATTAATTTTTTTCATTTTAAAAACTATATAAACTTATTTTTTTACTTAGATTAAGTTTTAAAACTTTTTGGACATCAAAGATCATAGAATTATCATTTAAATTATTTTCATAATAATTTTTTTTGTATTTTAAAAACTCTTTATGCGGTGTAGCTAAAACTAAACAGTCTTTCTTCTTTGAAAACTTATTAACAAAAAATTTTTTGAACGGCTTGGGAATTTCTGAGATTTTTAATAAAGGATCTGTTATTTCAATGTCAAAACGTTTTTTCTTTAATAAATTTATTAATTTAAATATTTGACTGTTTCTTATATCTGGACAATTTTCTTTAAAAGTTAAACCCATTATTCCGATACGAATTTTGTTATTATTTTTTCTTCTTTTAAAAAATAATCTAATTTTATTTGAAATTATCTTAGTCATATTTTCATTAACTTTTCTTCCTGAAGAAATTATAGATGGCTTATAACCAGCTTTTTCTGCTTTATATTTGAGGTAATATGGATCAACGCTTATGCAGTGACCGCCTACAAGTCCCGGGGTAAATTTCAAAAAGTTCCATTTAGTGCTTGCTGCCTTAAGAACTTCATAGGTATCAATTTTCAATTTATCAAAAATTAAACTAGCTTCATTCATCAAAGAAATATTTATATCTCTTTGAACATTTTCAAGAATTTTCGAGGACTCAGCAACTTTTATGCTTGGAGCAAGGTAAACTCCTGCATTAATAATTTTTTTATAAAGCTTAAATATTATTCTACTGCTATATTGATTTGAACCACTAACAACTTTTTTTACATTTTTAAGTGTCCTCAACTTATCTCCTGGACTAATTCTTTCTGGGCTATAACCTACATAAAAATGCTTATTTAATTTAAGATCGGTCTTAGACTCTAATATTTGAACTAAAAATTCCTCTGTTAAACCTGGATATACTGTACTTTCCAAAATTACAATATTTCCTTTGCTTAAATTTTGAGCGACTGTGAGGGTTGCGTCTTTTAGGGGATTTAAGTCTGGTTTTTTATTTTTTGAGACTGGTGTTGGCACTGTGATGATGTATATATCGCAATTTTTAATCTCAGACTTTCTATACGTCAATTTTAATTTTTTTTGCTTAATATCTTGCTTTTTTAGTTGTGAGTTAACATCTAATCCTTTTTTTAGTTGGTTCACTCTCAATTTATTTTTATCATATCCAATAAGATTAAATTTTTTTGAGAATTCAACAGCAAGAGGAAGGCCTACATATCCTAGGCCGATAACACAAATTTTGCTATAGTTTTCCATAGCTCCGCACTTTGTAAAAATACATTTTACAATTAAATGTTAATTTCATTTTTTTATATTTAATTGGTAGTAGTAAATAAAAAATCTTTTTTGTTTACCGATGTTTTTAAATTTCCAATTAAAATGTTAATTTTGTTTTTATTTTTTTCAATTATAGTAAAAATTTTTTCAGCAAACGGTCCAGACAAAAATTTGTATTTCTTGTTGAGAATTAAATTAAAAAAAGAGGAACACATATAACCCTTTTCGTTTTCATATTTTTTACAAATTTTAATAAAATCTAATATTTCATTTTGAGAGAATTGGCTGTTTAATAATACATCTTTTACACCTTTCAAAAATTTCAAAGTATAAAAAATATTTTCATCTCTAAAGCTCTTGTGGTAGCAGAACAAATAATCACCTAAAATATTTTGCTCTTTTTTAATAAATAGATTTTTGATTTTTCTTTGAATGAGTATTTTAGGAGCATAAAACTTTATTTCATTCCCAAATTTATCTTTTAATGATTTTTTGAGAATTTCCTCGTTTCTTTTATTAAATCTAATTATAGACCACATTATTACTTATTTGACTCCAATTCAGCTTTAAGTTCATCAAATTCTTTCATTTTTCTCTTCATAAAGTCTACGGTAATTTTTGTTTTTGTAGAGATGCCTCTAGGCGTAAGAATATATAAGTAATTAATTTTATTTGGGTTTTTTTTGAAATTTTTAATTTTTAAAAGACCTTTTTTTTTTAATTCCTTTAAACAATAATTTAATTTACCCAGACTGAGATTCAGCTCCCTTGAAAGCTCTCGTTGTGAAACATTAGGTTTTTTGTGAACCTTTCGCAAAATATTAAAATGATCCGGTTTTATGTTCATTATTTGAACCATATAGTTCATTTTTTGAACAGTCAATAGACTTTTTAGATAATATTATGTATTATGACTAAATGTTTATATTAGAAGCAGGCAAAAATCACTTAGGACAGGTTAAAAAAGCAGATAAATTATTAAATTTTTTTCTTAAATCAGATTTTAAAAAAATGACATTCATGTGCCAGACAAAAAAATGGTATCAAGCTAAAAAAGAGAGTTACAAACTTCCAAATAGTTTTTACCAAAAAGCTTTGTTTTTGGCCAATAAAAAAAATAAAAATATTGGCTTAAGTGTTTGTGATTTAAATACTTATAATGATCTGAAACATCTGAATTTTAAATTTTATAAGCTTCTTAGTATTGCTATAAATAATTACGAATTAATCGACGAATTAAAAAAAAGAAATAAAACGATATATATATCTACAGGATATAATGCTTCAGATAAAAAAATCAAAAATTGTTTAAAAAAATTTAGAAATTATAAAAAAAAGGTTTTGTTACATACTCCAATGGTTGATGATTTTAAAAAATTAGATTTAAAGAAAATCGTAATTTTCAAAAAAAAGTATAAGATCGATGTTGGTTATAGTAATCACTTTAATGACTCTAGTATTTTTAAAATATTATCAGCTTATAATCCAAAGGTTGTAATGTTATATATTAAACCCTCGAGAACAAAAGGTATAAAGTATCCAGATGATAAACATGCTTTATTTTTAGATCAGCTATTCAAAACGAAAAAAAACTACTATAGTTACTCAAATCATCAAAAATTTTAAAAAATGAAAAAATATAAAAAAGCTATAATAATTGGAGGGAGTAAAGGTATAGGAAAAGCAATTACAGTGCAGCTAAATAAGATTTGTAAAAAAGTAATACCTTGTTCTAGAAAAGAAATTGATACATCTAATTTAGACTCAGTTAAAAGTTTTTTAAAAAAACATAATTCTACTGATATTTTAGTTTTGAATACCGGTGGACCCCCAAGCCTGAAGATCGAAGAAATTGATGAAAATTTATGGTATAAATATTTTAATCAACTTTTTTTAAGTTATTTTTTAATTTTAAAAAGAATTAAAATAAATAAAAGCGGATATATATTTTATATTTCATCGACAATTATAAAAGAACCTAATACCAATTTAGTGTTATCAAGTAGTTTGAGAACTGCTTTTTCTAGTTTTTTTAAAAGCTATTCTATAATTGCATCAAAAAAAAAAATTTGCTGCATAAATATTGCACCAGGACCAACTAAAACAAAAAGATTAAAAAAATTAGTAAATAATATTAATAAATATAAAAAAAATCTTCCTTTAGGAGACTTATGTAGTCCAAAGGAAATAGGGGAATTTGTAAAATTTGTATCTGAAAAAAAAATTAAATATCTTTCAGGGTCTACAGTTTACTTTGAGGGAAATCTACTTAAAAGTTTTTTGTAAATTTATTTAGTGAGAGATAAAAAAAATAATATAATTGCTCTTATATCGGTTAGATCTAAATCAAGCAGACTACCTAATAAAAGCTTGTGGAAATACAAAGATTTAACAATTTTAGATAGAATTATAATTAATTTAAAAAAATCAAAATATATTGACAAGATT
Organism: uncultured Pelagibacteraceae bacterium; assembly: GCA_902618555.1. Classification (GTDB taxonomy): domain Bacteria; phylum Pseudomonadota; class Alphaproteobacteria; order Pelagibacterales; family Pelagibacteraceae; genus Pelagilacustribacter. The sequence continues at coordinate 94,293 of CACNAY010000001.1, read as the reverse complement.
ATAGTTGCAACAACGAATAAACCGTCCGATCAAAAGATTGAAAATTATTGTAAGAAGAAAAAATATTTATGCTTCAAAGGAGATGAAATAAACTTATTTAAAAGATTTTACGATGCTGTAAAAAAATATAATCCAAAAACAATTTTAAGGGTAACTGGAGATAATCCGTTTACAAGTTATGAAATTGCAGATTATATGATAAGAGACCATTTAAAAAAAAAAGTAGATTTTAGCTTCATGAGAAAAGACCAAGTCCCATCTGGGCTATGTCCTGAAATCATAAAATTTACCTCATTAAGAAGATTAATGAGTTACAAGTTAAATTTTAATTACTCAGAATACTTAAGTTTTTATTTTATCAATAATAGTCAGCTTTTTAAGGTAAATAGAATAACTCCAAAAAAGAATTTTAGATTTTTAAAAACTAAACTTAGGCTTACAGTTGATTACAAAAAAGATTTGCAAATGATAAAAAAATTAATTGATACTTTTAGCGACCACGAAAAGCCACAAAAACTTAAAAATATATACTCATCATTAATAAATTATCCAGAGATAGCTAAAATAAATAATAAAATAGTACCAATTTGGAAAAAAAATAAAAATTTAATAAAAAAAATTAATTTAGTTTCAAAAATTACCAAATAATAAAATATTACTTTGAAAAAAAGGTAAATTCATCTATTAAAAAATATTGACCAATTTTTCCGTCATAAATTTTTGTAGATTTTTCATTTAAGAGATTATTTTTAATATTAAAAAAATTATTAAACAGTTTTTGAGATGATATAAATGAGCTGTCCAATTTAAATATTTTGTTATCTATATTAGAAGCAAATAAAACTGAATGATAATTCTTTAAATTTTCCTTTTTAGATTTGCTCCCAATTTTAATACCTGTGTCAGACAAAATTACTATATTTGTATTTTTTGTTTTAAAATCTTTGAATATTTTTTCTAGAAATTTATCTAGGTAATAATTTGTGCAAATAATTTCTTTGTAATGTTGTTGTAATACAACATTGATATCATCATTTTTTATCTTGAGTTTATCTTTTTTAAATACACATTTTTTTTCTTTTAAATTTATCTCATAAAAAAATGGTCTATGAGGGTATAGAAAATGAAATAAAAAAATATCTCCTTTCTCGTATTTAATAATCGATGATAGGTTATTTAAATCATTATGAAACTTTGCTTTGTTAAATGTTAAATAATGGTAATTTTTATAAACTTTTATTTTTTCAAAAAACTTGAATGCAAATTTTAGTAGTATTGAATTTTGGTTGCTCATCTCTTTTAAAAAATAATCTGTTGAGTTAAAATCAAATGTGATTTCATAATTCCCATAATTATTGATTGCATTTGATCTAAAACATTTTTTTACAAAGCTATTACAAAAATTGATCGCATGATTTTTATTTGAAATTATATCTTTAGAGCTATTATTTTCAAAAAATTTATTTCTTTTAATTTCCCAAAGAGTATTATTATCTAATGATCTCTTATTTACATAAAGATCAATATTGTTTTCATTAGTATCAATATCAAAATTTAATAATGAAGAAATTGCTTGTTCTGAATTATCATAAATAGAATACGCAGATTCATACAAAATAAAATTATATTTTTCAAAAAGATCAATATAGCTTTTTTTAGCTTCACTTCCGTAATTTTGTTCTTCATCAATAGCCCTACGTCCGATCATTTCATCAAGAATAATAATTACGGTTTTTGTAATATTTGAATTGTCTACAGAGGTCTCAATTTTTTTTTCATATTTTTCTATTTTTTCAAATCTAGTATCAAAAGAAAAGTTCAAAGAAGTATTGATTGAAAAAATTATTAACAGGAAAATAAAGAAAAATTTTTTTGTCTGCGTAGGGTTTTTTTTTAATGCAAAATTTATTATATAAATTAAAAATAAACTAAAAATCAAAGAACAAAAAAATTTAACTAAAGGAAATTTTGAAAAATTTTCAAAAAAAATCCAAAAACCGAATTTTGTATCTAAGCCAAAAAATATTAAAGTAGAGAAAAAAAGTAAGATAAATTTACGTTTTTTGTATTTTTGACAAAGAAATAAAAGTGCAAAAAACAAAAATAGGTAAGAAAAATATAAAATAATTATTTTGAACTTAATTGAGTCAAAGTCATTTATTAACCAATATGGAATTGTGCAAATGATAATTAAAGAAAGATCCAATAATAAATTATTATTTTTGGCGTTTACAAAATTCATATTTAGTTTATCTATAATAATTAAAATAATTTGTCATTAAGTTTAATATAGCTATGAATTTTTTATTATTAGGTGATATTTTTCCATCTGCCATTTCTTTTTTAGAAAAAAAACTTCCAAGAGTTAAAAAAAAAAATAAGATTGATTTTGTTATAGCCAACGGTGAAAATTCAGCGCCGGATGCCAAAGGTATAACTAAGAAAGAAGCAGAAAAACTTTTTAAATCAGGTATTGATGTTTTAACTTCAGGAAACCATATCTGGGATAAAAGAGAAACTTTAAATTATCTTAAAGTAGAAAAAAGAATATTAAGACCCGCAAATATGTCTAGTACCCTTCCGGGAGCAGGATGTAAAATTTACAAAAAAGGAAAAAAAAAAATTTGTGTAATGAACCTGATGGCAAATTATTATATGCCTAAATGCAGTAATATATTTAAAACCGCCCAAAAATTAATTAAAAAGATGAATTTAAAAAAAAATGTTGATTTCATCATTGTGGATATTCATGGGGAATTCGCTGCTGAAAAAATGGCCCTAGGTCACTTTTATGATGGAAAAGTAACTTCTGTGTTTGGAACTCACACGCACGTTCCAACATCTGACTCTATGATATTGTCAAAAGGAACATCGTATCAAACAGATCTAGGAATGTGCGGAAATTTCAATTCAGTAATAGGATTAAAAAAAGAGATATTTTTAAAAAAATTTTTAAGAGTTAACGACCAAAAAAAAAATGAACCTGCAAAAGGTTCTACCACTATTTGTGGGTCTATAGTTAAAGCTTGTGAAAAAACTGGCCTAGCGATCTCGATAAAACAATTAATTGTTGGAAGTAAAATTAAAAACTTTAACAATTAATATAAACAATATTTTTTTATTAAAATTTTTTTTGGGTTATAAAAAATTGATAAAAAGAGAGATCCAATTAGTTTTTTAAATTAATTATCTCTGAAAGTTTTAAACTAGCTTGTTTTGAAGCACCATTAAATATGACGCCATTTTCATCAAAAAATTTATTCAATTTTTTTTTATCGAAAATAAAATTTTTTAAATAATTTTCAGATATTGATTTAATGTTATCTATTTCTTCGATTTTTATGACTTTGGTAAATTCTTTTTTAAATTTATCCTCTAAAGTTTCAAAGCCTAATTCCTTGTATTGTTCATTATGAATTTTTTCGAGATATTGAATACTAATAATTGGTCGGTTGTACAAAATATAATATTCCATTGCCATTCCTCCATTATCTGTGACTAAAAGTGAACTTTTATCCAAAGTATCGACTTTACCTATACTATTATTATAAAAAAAATTTCTATTTGATTGAAACGTTTCGCAAATTTTTTTTAATTCTTTTTTTGATTTAATTAAACTTTGAGGATGCGGCCGTAAAATAACTTTATTCATTTCAAGAAACTTTGAAATTATTTTTTCACCATATATTTCTAAAAGATCATTTTTTTGTTTAATCCAAGAAGGTGCAAAAAGAATAGATCCATCTGATATATTTTTATTAATTATCTTAGTTAAGCTTTCAATGTAAGTGTAACCAATGTTAAAAATTTCTTTTTTATTAAAATTGTATAATTCTTCCATTCTTTTTAACTCTTTTACTTGGTATTCTCCATTTGCAAAGATAATATCGTAATGTTGATAGGCTTTTTTGTTATAACCTTTAAAAACACTCATTAAAGAATGAAAAACGTATAAATATTTTTTGCAATTTTTAGATTTTTTTATTTCAAAATTATTGAGGTCAGTAAGTGTCATAATCATTAAATCACATTTTAGAAAAGTGAAAAAGACCAACCTCACAATACCTTTGCCTATGACGAACTCGTCAACATTTTTAATGTTAAGCTTATCATCATGATCGGATGTAAAATAAATAACTTTAATATTTCCTTTTTCGCTTGCACCTTTTATAATTTCTAGAAGGTAATTTCTGTAATTTTTACTCTCTGAATAAAAGTAAACTTTTTTTTGTTTGACTCTTTTTTCGATTTTTAAAAAATGGAGATAATTTTTAACTTCTTTTAAAAATTTCATAATAAAGTTTAGTTCTCATTTTTTTAATGAATTTATAATTGAATTTTTGTTTAAAATTTTACTAATTTTTTTATTCATAATTATTTCAGGTATGTCTTTATTTTTTCTAAGATAATTTCTTACTTTTGTTCCGCTAATTACAATTTTTAAAGATCGTTTACAAAGATTTTTTAAACATTTTTTATTCACGATTTTTTTACACCCATGACAGTAGTAAGGCTCCTTTTGGACAATTATTTTAATTCCTAATTTATTTTGATTTTTAAAACAAAAAGACTGAGAGCTATATTTTGAAAAATATTTTTTATAACCAGCATGATCTCTGCCAACCCAAAAATGGGTACAACCATAGTTTTTTCTCACTAAGGCATGAAGTGCGCTTTCTAAGGGACCTCCGTACCTTGGGTAAGAAAAATATGGAACGTATAAGGCTTTTTTGTCATACATTTGTATTGCAAGTAAGTTTGCTTTAATTATCGTGCTATCCAAATATTCACCTTTTTTATATTGACCTATAAGAGGCTGAATTAAGATTTTAGAATATTTTTTAATCATAAATTTATGAACCCATTGATGGGCTGTATGAGGAACATTTCTGGTATGAAATCCAGCCAGAGTAGAAACTTTTTTTAATTTTTTTTTAAAAATTGAAGGAGGCACAAAATATTTATGACGCAAATTTTTTTTATTAATTTTAATATATTCAAAATCTAAAAAAATATAATTTTCTTTTGAGAATTTTAAATAGTAAGGATGTTTTTTATAATTTAAACCAAATAGTTTTCTTCCAAAAATTTTTTTTTTTATATTAAAAAAATTCTTTATCTTTATTGCAGCTATATATTTATTTTCAAAAAAAAGTTTAATTATTTTTTTATTTTTTATTTTAAAATACTTTTTTTTATTTATACCAAAAAAAATTGGCAAGGGAAAAAATTTATTATTGACTTTCTTTTTAAGTAAAATATTTTTAAAATTTTTCTCATCATTAAAGTGCTTCAGTGGGAAATAAGAACCATAATACAAATTAAGTATATCTGAAAACTGTTCATTAGTGACTGAAAGAGAATTCATTAATTTATTTTACATTTTTAGAAAATAATATAGGTATTATATCAATGATATTTAATCTAACAATAGTGGGTTTTGGCGTAATAGGGGTAGAAGCTCTTCACTCTATAATTTCCAAAATAGGAAAAAACAAAAAAATCAATATTGCCATAATTGAAAAAAATATAAGAAATATACCTGGCGGAGTTGCCTACAGTAAAATAAATTCAAAGTTTGGATTTTTTAATAATCCTCTTAGACTTTCGCACCCATCATTTATCCGTTGGATAAAAAATAAAAAAAATCTTTCTAGATTAATCGAATTTATAAAAAGTAGTCCAAGTTATAATCTTAAAAATTGGCTTAAAAAAAACCAAAAAGCATTTTTTAATACTTCTCTTTTAAGTGAAATTTACTTTCCGAGACTAACTTATTCATTCTATTTAGAAGATAAAATCGCAGAAATAAATAAAATTTTAAAAAAAAAAAAAATTAAATTATTATTCTTAAAAGGAAATTTAAATAATATAAAATTCATTGGAAGTAATCTGCTTCTTAAATCGAAAGGTAATTTTCAAAAATTTAAAGTAAGTATTAAAAATGAACGCTTAAATATTTTTTTAGATAAAAAAAAAATTAGCTATTTAAGATCTAAAAGAATAATAGTAGGTTGCGGATTGTTGCCTCCAAAAAAAATTATGTTATCGAAAAATCTAAAAGATAGAAATTATATTTGGGACTTTTACGATGAGGGAGGAACAAAAAATCTTTTAGATAAGATTAATAATTTAAAGCTTAAAAGAGATAAAATATCAATTACATTTATAGGAAATAAAGCAGGTTTACTTGAAACAACGCTTCAAATGAAAAAATTAATACTTAATGATGGATATAAATTAAATATTAATGTTATTTCTAAAAAATTTTCAACACTTAATAAAGCAAAACTTTCAAGAAATTTCGAAAAATTTAAATTTAAGTTTTTTACAAGAAAAAAAATTAATAAAATTAAAAAAGCTCAGGATATTTTAAGTATTTTAAAAATGGAATTTAAAGTAGCACTTGCAAATGGTTTTAACAAATATGACGTGTGGACCAACGTTCTAAAGAATAATGTATTAATAATGGCAATATCTAAGTTAAACTCTGAAGAAAAGAAAAATTATAATTTATTTATTTTTCCCAAAATTAGAAATTTGACTAGATTTACATATCCTGAGACCATTGAAGCTAAAGATAAATTAGAAAAACTTAAAAAAATTAAAAATATAAAAGGAAAAGCTGTAAGCGTGCAAAAAACCAAAAAATACTTATATGTAATATTGAATAATAAAAAAAAGATCAAAAGCGATATTGTTGTAAATGTATCTGGTCCGGTAAACCTTGTCGACCTTAACAATGAGTCCAAATTAATTAAAAGTATAAAAAATAATTTTTTTAACTTTGAAA
>CACNAY010000001.1:0-82500 GCA_902618555.1 uncultured Pelagibacteraceae bacterium | reverse complement strand
GCGACACTGAAAAATATATTTCCAACGTCTAGCACACATCGTTTACGGCATGGACTACGAGGGTATCTAATCCTCTTCGCTACCCATGCTTTCGCTCCTCAGTGTCAGTAGTGACCCAGTAAGTTGCCTTCGCATTTGATGTTCTTTCTAATATCTACGAATTTCACCTCTACACTAGAAATTCCACTTACCTCTATCACACTCTAGCTAAAAAGTTTTGATGGCAGTTCCAAGGTTGAGCCTTGGGATTTCACCATCAACTTTTTTAACCACCTACGAGCTCTTTAAGCCCAGTAATTCCGAACTACGCTAGGTCCCTTCGTATTACCGCGGCTGCTGGCACGAAGTTAGCCGGACCTTCTTATTCGGGTACAGTCATTTTCTTCCCCGACGAAAGAGTTTTACAACCCAAGGGCCTTCTTCACTCACGCGGCATCGCTGCATCAGGGTTTCCCCCATTGTGCAAGATTCCCCACTGCTGCCTCCCGTAGGAGTCTGGGCCGTGTCTCAGTCCCAATGTGGCTGGTCTTCCTCTAAGAACAGCTATTGATCGTTGCCTTGGTAAGCTTTTACCTTACCAACTAGCTAATCAAGTGCGGGCTCATCTTTCGGCATTAAAACTTTCCCCGTAAGGGCTTATTTGGTATTAGCACAAGTTTCCCCGTGTTATTCCAAACCAAAAGGCAGATTCCCACATATTACTCACCCGTTTGCCACTCAGTATTGCTACTGCGTTCGACTTGCATGTGTTAGGCGTGCCGCCAGCGTACGTTCTGAGCCATGATCAAACTCTCAAGTTTAATAACGGCGCACACTAGCTTTAATAACTTTATGGTAAATAAAGTTATCTTTCGTTAAAGCGTGTACGACAATTTCTTTATTAACCTAGCCGTCCACACTTCTCTTCTTAAATTTACAATTTAAAAAAGCTAAGATTTTATCGAATAAAATCTACACACCTCTGGCGCTATTAATAATAATAATCGTAGAGGTGAGCGCTCGTTTTATTACAATTTTCTTATAAGTCAAGGCGTATATTAGTCAAAATTGATAGTAAAATCAGGGTTTTTTGCTTCTGCGCGTTGCAAACTTCTGATATTTTTTGTAGAACACAACTATGACGATAATCCGAATATTTTCAGATTTTTTGAAAAAAAGATTGGTAATTTTTAATTTTATAAAAACAAATAAATCGAAATACGTCAGCCTCAATCCAATAATTTTTTTCTCATTAATAATTTTAATATCTATTATTTTCTTTTCATTGAATAATCTAATGGGTAAGAAAAATCTTGAGAACCAAGAAAATATTAAGTCTATAACTGGTTCTAGTGAATTTTCAAAATTTACAGATTATATAATTTCAAAATTAAATAGTCCTTATTTAGAGATAAAATATTTAATTAAAAACAATGATAGTGTAGAAAAAATTCTCAAAAAATACCAAGTCAGATCAGAGGATATTAAGGATATCTCAACAAAGCTTAAAAGAAAGAAGCTCTCAAATATTTACTCTGGCCGTGAATTAACTATGGTATTAAAAAAACTTAATGATAACTCAAACACTTTAGTAAATTTAAATTATCCAGTATCTAATACAAGCAGTATTGAAGTTAGACAATCTGAAGATTCATTTATAGTAAAAGAAAATATTCTTCAATTATACAAAAGAGATATTGTAGTAAAAAATTCAATTACTAGCAATTTATATAGTTCGGCAATGTCGGCAAACATAGAGCCAAATATCATAGTAGAATTTGCAAGAATTTTTGGCTTCGAGGTTGATTTTCAAAGAGATATTCGAAAAGGAGACTGGTTCGAAATTTATTATGAAAAATTTATAGATGACAACAATAAAGTTAGAGACACTGGAAAAATTATTTATGCTTCTATGTATGTAAATGGTGAAGAGATTAATTTATATAATTTTAAATATAAAGATGATGAGGAGTATTATGATATTAAAGGAAAAAGTATAACAAAATCTTTGATGAAGACACCAATAAATGGTGCACGATTATCATCTTCTTTTGGAATGAGGAAGCATCCAATTTTAGGCTATAATAAAATGCATCGTGGAACAGATTTTGCTGCTCCAAGTGGAACACCTATAATGGCATCGGGTTCTGGTACAGTAACTCGGGCTAGATGGTGTGGAGGTGGAGGTAACTGCGTGAAGATAAAACATAATTCAACTTATGAAACTATTTATGCACATATGAAATCTTTTGCTAGAGGAATTAAAGAGGGTAGAAAAGTTAAACAAGGTCAAATAATTGGATATGTTGGATCCACTGGATTATCAACAGGACCTCATCTTCATTATGAGGTAATTGTTAACGGAAAAAAAGTAAACTCACAAAAGCTTAAATTACCATCAGGAAAGATTTTAAGAGGTGACGCTAGAAAAGAATTTGAATTAAAGAGAATAAAAATTGATTTAAAATTATCTGAACTTAGATAAAAAATAGTATTTATTATGATAATTTTTTTTCTAAAAAGGTTTCTTCAGGTGTCGATTTATCTTCAGCTTTATTTCTATCTATAAAGCCATCTTTTTTTGATAAAAGTTCGTTTAACCTTCTCAAATAGTGATCAGCATGTTGTAAATAGTTTTGCGCTAAAACTGGATCTCCATTGCTTTGGGCATCTTTTGCAAGTTGTTGAAATTTTTGCATCGTCTTTTCAACGTTATGGGAATTATTCATTGACCCATTTCTATTAAAATTTATGTTCCCATTGCTATTAAATACGCTGGCGCTATTAGATCCGTTCCTTCTTCGTACAAAATTATTTTTTTGTTGTCTGCCTCTAAAGTTTCTTCTCCTGTTATTATTCATTTTTATATTATTTAATTAATGTTGATATTAAACATCTTGTATTTTCTTTATAATCTCTAATGTGTTGTTCTATTTTAAAATTATTTCTTTTTAATTCTTTTGAAACTTTTAAGCTTTGATTATTTCCAATTTCTAAAGCAAGCTTGCCATTAATCTTTAAGATTTCTTTTGCTTTGTAAATAACTTTTTTAATTACGTCAAGCCCATCATTTCCACCGTTGAGAGCGATAAGTGGCTCATATTTTTTAATGCCATCATCTAGATTTTTAATATTTTTTTTATCAATATAGGGTGGATTTGATACAAGTAAGTCAAATTTACAATTAAAAAGATAAATAATAGATTTATTTAAAAATTTAATTCTAGTTTGAACATTATGTAAAAAGGCGTTTTTTTGAGCAATTTTAATTGCATTTTTTGATATATCTATACCTATTCCCTTAGAGTTAGGTAATTCGCTCAACAAGCTTACTAAAATACAACCTGAGCCAGTTCCCACATCTAGCACTGAGATTTTTTTGTTTTTATAAATTTTGATTAAATTTTCTACAAGCAACTCTGTCTCTGGTCTGGGTATTAAAGTATTTTTATCAACCTTAAATTTCTTACTCCAAAACTCCTTCTCATTAATTATATAAGCTATAGGTTCCTTTAAAATTCTTCTATTAATTAAATTATTAAATGCCAGAAACTGAGTTTTTTTTATATTTTGATTTAATTTAACTAATAATTGCTCCCTTGTTTTTTTAAGAACGTTTGAAAGTAAAATTTCAGAGTCTAGCCTATGAGTATTAATTTTTTGTTTTTTTAATTTATTTGAACCTAAATTTATAAGATCTAATGTGTTCATTTTAAAGATTTTCAAGTTTTAAATTTTGCTCTTTTAGTCTGAGTTGCTCATTCATTTCTTCATGAATTTCACCACTTAAAAATTCCTCAAGCTTATGCAGTGTTAAATTTATCCTGTGGTCTGTAACTCTTCCCTGAGGAAAATTATATGTTCTTATTCTCTCTGATCTATCTCCTGAACCTATTTGATTTCTTCTATTGCTTGATCTCTCTAAATCTCTTCTTCGTTTTTCTGCTTCATAAACTCTAGATCTTAAAATCTTTAAAGCTTTTGCTTTATTCTTATGTTGAGATTTTTCATCTTGTTGGCTTACTACTACCCCGGTAGGTATATGTGTTATCCTTACGGCACTGTCAGTAGTATTTACTGATTGTCCTCCTGGGCCACCTGCTCTAAAAACATCTATTCTTAAATCTGTATCTTTAATTTGAATATCTACCTCTTCTGCCTCAGGTAGAACCGCCACTGTAGCTGCAGATGTATGAACTCTGCCTTGGGTTTCAGTTTTTGGTATTCTTTGAACACGATGAACACCTGACTCGTACTTTAAGTAAGAATAAATATCGTTTCCGTTCACAAGAAAAATAACCTCTTTATAACCGCCTGCTTCACTTTTAGAAATATTGATTATTTCTACTTGCCATCTTTTTTTTGAACAAACTTTTTCATACATTTTAAATAAATCTGCACAAAAAAGTGAGGCTTCCAGACCCCCTGTGCCTGCTCTAATTTCAACAATTGCGTTTTTATCGTCATCTTCATCTTTGGGAAGTAAAAAAATTTTTAATTCATTCTCAAACTTAATTTGTTTGCTCTCCATTTCACTTAAATCTTTTTTTGCCATTTCTATCATTTCAGTACCGTTATTTTTATCGCTTAAAATTTGCTCTAAATCTCTTTTCTCATTTTCATAATTTAAATATTTTTTTGCAGTTAGGATTATGTTGCCAAGACTAGAATATTCTTTTGATTTTTTAGCAAATAACTTAGGGTCAATCTTGCCTGAAGAAAGCTCTTTTTCTAAGTCATCATGTTTAGAAATTATATCTTTAACTTTTTGAAGAGGTATCATTAGTCCAATTCTTTAACTTTTTCCTCAACTAGCCGCACAACTTTATTAATTATATCTGAATTAGCGACCTTTGTATGTGGTAGCCCCGAAAGATACAAAAGATTATTATCTTGGCCCCCTCCGGTCAAACCTATTTCTGTTTGTGAGGCTTCTCCAGGGCCATTTACTACGCAACCAATTATGGAGAGGTTTATAGGTTTTTTTATATGAGCTAATTCTTTTTCTAATTTTTTGACTGTTTCAATCACAGGAAACGCCTGGCGCGCGCAAGACGGGCAAGAGATGATATTAACTCCTCTTGAACGAATCCCTAATGATTTTAAAATTTCATAACCAGCTTTTACCTCATCTATTGGATCTGACGAAAGAGAAACTCTAATTGTATCTCCTATACCTTCCATTAAAAGTTGGCCAATTCCAATTGAAGATTTAATACTTCCACTAAACAAACCTCCAGCTTCGGTTACCCCTAAATGAAGAGGGTAATCACACTCATTAGATAATTGCTGATAAGCTTTAACAGTTAAAAAAATATCAGAAGATTTAACACTTATTTTAAAATTGAAAAAGTCATTATCCTCTAATAATTTTATATTTTTTTTTGCACTTTCGACTAAAGCTTCGGGACAGGGCTCTTTATATTTTTCTAAAATAGATTTATCAAGTGATCCAGCATTCACTCCAATCCGCATCGAGCAATTATTATCTTTGGCAGCTTTGACCACCTCTAAAATTCTTTCCTTGGAGCCAATATTGCCAGGATTTATTCTTAAACAACTTGCTCCCATTTCTGCTGCTTCAATTGCTCTTTTATAATGAAAATGTATATCAGCTACTATGGGTACCTCGACTTCTTTAATAATCTCTTTTAGAGATTTTGTTGAATTTTCATCCGGACAAGATACTCTTACAATATCAGCTCCGGCGTCCTCTAAAGCTTTTATTTGATTTATTGTGTCCTTTACGTCTGTAGTAAGAGTGTTAGTCATTGACTGAACAGTAATTTGTGAAGTCCCTCCAACAGATACTTCACCGACTTTAATTTCTTTAGTTTTTTTTCTTTTAATTATTCTATGGGGTCTAATTTGCATTAATCTAAATCAAAAATTGTATGTAATTTTTTAACTGCACTTAAAGTTTTTTCTTCATCAATTATAACAGATAATTTAATTTCTGATGTTGATATAGCTAAAATATTTATATTATCGTCAGCTAAAGCTCTAAACATCTTATAAGTAACACCAGGTGTCGAAACCATTCCGGCGCCTACTATTGAAACTTTTGACACCTTGTCATTATGCGTAATATTTTTATATTTAATTTTTTTATTTATTTTTAATATTTCTCTCGTTTTTAATAGATCATCTCTTTTAATGGTAAATGTAATATCAGTTGTTTTTTGATCTGAAGAAATATTTTGTATAACCATATCAACGTTAATTTGTGCTTTATTTAGTGGTTCAAATATATTAGCTGCTATTCCAGGTTTATCTTCAACGCCGATTAAAGTTATTTTAGCATCATCTTTAGAGTATGCTACTCCAGTTACACTCTTAGAATAATCAATATTTTGTTGGTCAAATATTATTGTGCCTTTTCTGTCTGTAAATGTAGATCTAACCTGTAACGGAATATCGTACATCATTGCTGTTTGAACAGCTGAGGATTGCATAACTTTTGCTCCAAGTGATGATAATTCTAACATTTCGTCGTAAGATATCTTATCAATTTTTTTTGCTACAGGAATTTTATTTGGATCAGATGAAAAAACACCATCAACATCTGTGTAAATTTCACAAGTATCTGCTTTTAATAGCTTTGCAAAAGCAACAGCTGAAGCATCAGATCCACCTCGACCAATTGTAGTTATATCGCCATCTTTAGAGATTCCCTGAAACCCTGGCACTACAGCAACACCTTCATTTAAAAAGTGATTAATTTTATTAACATTCATATTTATGATTCTTGAATTTGAATGTTCACCCTCAGTAAGAATCGGTATTTGCCAATTTAACCATGATTTTGCCTTAACATTTAATCGGATTAGGGCACCTGTTAGTAGAGCACAAGTAACTTGTTCTCCGGTTGACAATAAAACATCGAGTTCTCTTTTGTTGAAATCATCTGCAATTTTTTGAGATAATTTAATAAGTTCATCTGTCTTTCCAGCCATAGCTGAGACAACTACAATGATTTTATTGCCTGCTTTGCATTCTCTGCTTACAATATTTGCCACATGTTGAATCCTATCAATAGTGCCAACAGATGTTCCGCCAAACTTTAGTACTTTTTTTATCATTTTTGATTTAAATCTATATTTTTAAGAATATAATATAATTTATTTTTTAAAATTAATGACATGACTACTATAAATAAAGAAGAAATTCAAAAGTTTTCAGATTTAGCTGAAGAATGGTGGGATGTTCGAGGTAAATTTAAACCTCTTCATATGTTTAACCCGATTAGGATTGAATACATTACTGAAAACATTAAGCAATATTTTAACATAACTAATGCAAATAATAATTTTCTTAAAAATTTAAACATACTTGATATTGGATGTGGAGGAGGTTTGATTAGTGAGCCTATGGCTAGATTAGGTGGAAATGTTACTGGGATAGACGCTTCTGAAAAAAACATTAAGATTGCACAAATGCATGCAAAGAAAAATAATTTAAATATAAGATATATTAATAAATCTCCAGAGCAGCTTAATGAATTTGAAAAATTTGACGTAATACTAAATCTTGAAATAATTGAACATGTTGAAAATGTTACATTATATATAGACGCTTGTAAAAATTTGCTCAAAAAAAATGGAATTATGTTTACTGCAACGCTAAATAGGACTTTCATGTCATACTTTAAGGCAATTATTGGCGCAGAATACATTTTAAGATGGTTACCGATAGGTACACATGACTGGAATAAGTTTATTAAACCTGAAGAATTAGAAAAGTTATTATCTGATAAAAATTTTAAAACTATTGATGCTAAAGGTTTAGAATTTAATCCAATTTTAAGAAAATGGAAAAGGTCTAATGACCTTTCAGTGAATTATATTATTTGCAGTGCAAAAAATTAGTTGTCTTTATCAACCCAGGGTATGCTTACCAGATCAATTCCCTCTTCTTTCAATTCTTCTCTCTCATCAGGAGAAGTTATTCCATAAATTGTGTTTTTATTTTTTTTATCGTAGAAAATTTCTCTAACTTTTTTACTAAAGTCTTTGCCTACATATTCAAAGTTTTTTTCAATATAATTTCTAAGTTTGATTAGTTTTTGTTTTTCTTTAAGAAGTACATTTTCCCTTATTTGTATTTCGACATTTTTTTTTTCCTTTGTTATTGAAACCATAGGTGCCATAATCGATTTTGTAATAATTCTTGAGTCGCAAAAAATACACTCTAATAATTTTCTCTTATTCAGCTTTTCAAACTCTTTTGAGTCAGCAAACCAGCTTTCAAATTCATGGTGATTTTTACATTTTAAATTATACTTTATCATTAGTTTCTGTAATCAGCATTAATATCAATATAATCATGCGTGAAGTCACATGTAAAACATTTAAAAGCGTCATTGCCTAATTTTAGATTCACCTCTATTTCTATAGAGTCCCATTTCATGTATTCTTTTAATTTTTCCTCATCAAAGCTCTCAGAGATTTTGCCGTTTTCAGCCACTATCATATTTCCAATCTTTACTCTAAGTTTTTTCGAGTCTACGACTTCTCCAGATTTACCTATGCCCATGATTATTCTGCCCCAATTTGGATCCTCTCCTGCAATAGCAGTTTTTACTAAAGGAGAATTAGCTATTGAAAAAGCAATTTTTTTAGCGCTTCCAAGTGATTTGGCATTAATAACACTTATTGTTAAAAATTTTTTTGCGCCTTCCCCGTCCACTACGATTTGTTTAGCCAAATTCAAACATAATTTTTTGAGGGCTAACTCAAATTTTTGAATGACTTTATCGTTAAGTGATAAGTTATCACCAATTTTAAGTATTCTTGTTGAAAATATTGAAACCATGTCATTCGTAGATTGATCGTTGTCGACTGTAATTGCATTAAAAGAATTTGATACAGCTCTTTTTAAAAGAGTTTTCAATAAATTTGAATTAATGTCAGCATTAGTAAATATGAAAGACAACATTGTAGCTAAGTTTGGGGCAATCATTCCAGAGCCTTTTGCAACTCCGCATATTCTAATTAACTCATCACCAACAATTATTTCTTCATAAGCTACTTTGGGCTTTGTGTCTGTGGTCATTATAGCTGAAGCTATTTTTAACCAATACATTTTATTTTGATCACCTCTTAATTTTTCAACTAATTCAGGTAATCTATCTTTAATTTTATCAACTGGAAATTCTTCACCAATCACGCCAGTGGAGGCAAATATTAAATCTTTTATTTTGACTGTTTCATTGGTACCTTTTTTAGACTTGGACTCTTTAATTGTTAATACTCTCGACAAATTTTTAGCTATAATATCAATACTATCTTTTCCTTGTTTTCCTGTGAAAGTATTTGCGTTTTTTGTGTTTACAAGTAAGCCTTTGACAACTTTTTTATGTGAATTATTATTCCAAGGAATAAATTCCGAAGTAATACTGTTTGTTGTATATAGGGATGCATAGTTTGCTCCTTTACTAAAATAAAATAAAGCAACGTCGTCTCTTCCATCATTATACAAATCTGCTGAAATTGATGACATTTCTAAACCTTCAATTTGCTTCAAATTTTGGAACTCTCCCATTTTAGATAACTTTGACTTATCATTTAGGAAATTTTTAATGTTTATTGTCATAATTTCTATTTAATTTAAATTATAAATACATATATAGAGATATAATGAATTTATTTACAAGGACTTTTAGTAAGATATTTAAAAGCTCTAATCAACAAGAATTAGATAAAGTTAAAAATTTAATTTTGGCTATAAATAATAAAGAAAAAGAGATCGGTTCTTTAACAGAAAGTCAAATTAAAGAAAAAACTGCTAATCTTAAAAGAAATGTTCAAAATGGTTCGATCAAATTAGACGATATAATTCCAGAGAGTTTTGCTTTAGTTAGAGAAGCTGCTAAAAGGACTCTTAATGAGAGGCACTATGATGTTCAATTAGCAGGGGGGATAATGCTTCATAAAGGCAAAATTGCAGAGATGAAAACCGGAGAAGGAAAAACTTTGGTCTCAACTTTGCCAGCGTATTTAAATTCACTTTCAGGAAAAGGTGTTCATATTGTTACAGTTAATGATTATTTAGCCAAAAGAGACTCTATTTGGATGGGAAAGGTATTTGATTATTTAGGAGTTAAGACCGGGTGCATAACTAATAATTTAGAAGATATTGAAAGAAAGAGAAATTACGCTAACGACATTACTTACGCAACAAATAATGAATTAGGGTTTGATTACTTGAGAGATAATATGAAGTATGAACTAAACGATATGGTGCAAAGAGGTCATGATTTTTGTATTGTCGATGAAGTTGATAGTATATTAATAGACGAGTCCAGAACACCGTTAATAATTTCTGGTAAATTAGAAGATAAAACTACACTTTACGTCACAACTAACGAGTTTATTAGACAATTACAAAAAGATGATTATGAACTAGATGAAAAGAATAAAAATGCAATTCTTACTGATAAAGGTGTAGATAAAATCGAAAAACTTGCACTACAAAAAAATATCCTAAAAAATGGTAATTTTTATGATCCTGAAAATTTAGAGCTAGTTCATCACACTAATCAAGCTTTAAAAGCAAATTTAATTTTTAGAAAAGATATTGATTACATTGTTAAAGATAGAAGAGTTCAAATAATTGATGAATTCACTGGTAGAGTCTTAGGTGGAAGAAGATTTTCAGATGGGCTACATCAAGCTATTGAAGCAAAGGAAAATGTTGATATAGAAGGTGAGAACCAAACACTAGCTTCAATAACTTATCAGAATTACTTCAGACTTTATAGACAATTAGCAGGTATGACGGGAACAGCTATGACCGAGTCAGAGGAATTCTATGACATTTATAAATTAAATGTAGTCTCAATTCCTACTAATAAAAAAATGTTAAGAAAAGATTATAATGATCAAATTTTTAGAACTGAAAAAGAAAAATATAATGCTATTACAAAAAAAATTATTGAGTGCAATTCTGTAGGTCAACCAGTTTTAGTGGGAACTACAAGTATAGAAAAATCAGAAAAAATTTCCAAGTTTCTTGAAGAAAAACAAATTAAACACAATGTTCTTAATGCTAAACAACATGAAAAAGAGGCAAAGATAATTGCGGAGGCGGGTAAAACAGGTGCAGTTACTATCGCAACTAATATGGCAGGTAGAGGAACAGATATAAAGCTAGGTGGAAATAAAGATTTCCTAGAAGATGGGAAAAATAATGATTTAAATGAATTTAAAGAGAATGAAATTAAGGTAAAAGATTTAGGTGGACTTTTTATAATTGGAACAGAAAGACATGAAAGTAGGCGAATTGATAACCAATTAAGAGGTAGGTCAGGAAGGCAAGGTGATCCGGGGTCGACTATTTTTTTTATTAGTTTACAGGATGAATTAATGAGAATTTTTGGTGGGGATTCAATTGATGGTGTTCTTAAAAAACTTGGTTTAAAAGAAAATGAATCTATAGATCATCCTTGGATTAATAAAGCTATGGAGCGAGCGCAAAAAAAAGTCGAGACTAGAAATTTTGACATTAGAAAAACTTTAATCAAATTTGATGATGTTATGAATGATCAAAGACAAGTAATATTTTCACAAAGATTAAATATTTTAAAAGAAAAAAATATTACCAGAATACTTAATGATTTCTTTGAAGAAATTCTAAAGACTCTTAATGTTTCATATAATAATTATAAGAAATCAAATGATGAAAAGTATTTAACTGAAATTAAGAATTTAACAGGCAATTCAATGGATGAGAAAGAATTGCTTAATTTATCATCTAAAGATGAGGAGAGTTTTATAAGAAAAATGCGAGCATTATTTGAGGAAAGAAGAAATTCGAGAAAGAATCTTTTGGGCAGTGAACAAAACGATACATTAGAAAAGAAAATATTCCTTCAAGTGATTGATTTTTCTTGGAGATCGCACTTGCAATATTTAGAGCAACTTAGACAAGTAATAGGACTCAGACAATACGGGCAGAAAGATCCACTTTCTGAATTTAAAAAAGAAGCTTTTGTACTTTTTGAGGGTTTACTAACAAAAATTAAAAATGATTTAATTAAAATTCTTTTAAATCTAAACATTGTTGTTAGATCTGAAGAAAAAAATATTGAAGATAAAAACAATATTAAAGAAAAAAATAATTTTAAAAAAGTAGGAAGAAATGATAAATGTCCATGTGGATCAGGAAAAAAATTTAAACTCTGTCACGGTAATATTTAAATCAAATTTTCTTAAAAGCTTTAAGTGCTTTCAATCTGGCTTTTTCATGAACAACTATTGGAAAAGGATAATCCTCACCCAATTTTAAAATACTATTTTCATTAAGCTCCCAAGGTTTGTGAATAAATTTTTTAGGAACATTTTTTAATTCACTTACCCATTTTTTTACATATTCACCTTCTTTATCAAATTTTTCACCTTGTAATATAGGATTGAAAATTCTAAAGTAGGGTGCAGCATCAGCTCCAGACCCGGCTACCCACTGCCAACCTGAAACATTATTTGCTTCACTGTAGTCTAATAAACAATTTTTAAAATACTTTTCGCCTTCTATCCAGTTTATAAGCAGATGTTTTACTAGAAAAGATCCAACTATCATTCTTACTCTATTATGCATCCAGCCAGTTTGATAAAGCTCTCGCATACCAGCATCAACTATCGGATAACCGGTCAAACCTTTTTTCCATGCATTTAAAAATTTATGATTTTTTTCCCAAGGAAATTTGTCAAATTTTTTTGAATAATTACCTTTGAGCATATGTGGAAAAAAATTTATTAAAGTGTGATTAAATTCTCTCCAACCTATCTCGGTTAAAAATTTATTAACTCCCTTTTTTTTTACTTTACTACATTCTTCCCATATAGTTTCGACGTGTATATGGCCGTGCTTTATGTAAGGTGACAATCTAGATGTGCCTATTAAATTTGGAAAATTTCTTGCTTCAGAATAATTTTCTATTCTATCATTAATAAAATTCTTCAGCTCTTTGAATGCACTTTCTTCACCAGGGTTCCAATATTTCTCGAATTTTTTGAACCAATTCTTTTTTGGAAGTATTTCTTTTTCACTTAAAGTTTTATCAAAAAAAGATGCCTTTTTATAACACTTAGAAATTTTTTTTTCCATTGATGGAATTTTTTCTAAATAATATTTCTCCGCATTTCTCCAATAGGGGGTAAAAACTTTAAATGGTGTGCCATCTCCTTTTTTTACTTCATCTACTTCATTCAGTACATTCCCTTTGAAAATTTTAAACTCAACAGAGTTATCCTTAAAATTTTTTGAGAGGTATGAGTCAAATGCTAAATAATTTGGTTCGTAAGTTTTATTCCAATAAATAGAAAAGTTTTTTTTTATAAAAAGCTTATCAAAAAAAGACTTGTAGGATGTTATTTCGATAATTTCTAAATTTATATTGAATTTGATTAATTTTTTTTTAAATTCTTCTAAAGATTTCCCAATCCACCACTTTTGTGATTGTTGATCTTCAAATTTTTTCTTTTTGTATAAATAAAAAACTACTACTTGGTCATGTTTTCGAGTTGCTTCAATCAGCGCAAAATTTTTACAAAATCTGAAATCATCTTTTAACCAAAATAGCCCAATATTTTTAGCCATAAAGAATTTTAACAAAATTAATTGTAAATATCGATGTGTATAAATTGCAGGCTGGTGGCCTTGGTAAGAATCGCACTTACGACACATACCTTTTCAGGGTACTGCTCTACTACTGAGCTACAAGGCCTAAAATCTAAAAGTTATTCTACCTTTAGTTAAATCATATGGTGTCATCTCAACCATAACGTTGTCTCCTGCTAAAACTCTTATTCTATTCTTCCTAAGTTTTCCAGCAGTATGGGCTAAGATTTCATGATTATTCTCTAATTTAACTCTAAACATTGCATTAGGCAATAATTCTGTAACTTTACCTTTAAATTCTAAAGTATCTTGTTTAGCCAATTAAAAATCCTTTTTTAATCTTATTTTCACAGATCTTGCATGCCCCTCTAAATTTTCATGTTGTGATAAATTTATAACTGATGGACCTAATCTTTCAATACCTGTTTTTGTTATTTTTATTAAAGAATGACGCTTTAAAAAATCATTTACAGATAAACCAGACGAAAACTTTGCAGATCCTGAGGTTGGCAAAACATGGTTTGGCCCAGCGATATAATCTCCCATGGCTTCAGGAGAAAATTTGCCAAGAAAAATAGATCCAACGTTTTTAATTCTTTTCAAAATATCTTCTGATTTCAAAAAATTTATCTCTAAATGTTCCGGAGAGATTGTGTTAACTACTTCAGAAATTTTTTTATTAGTTTTAGCATATATTGCTAAACCGAAATTTTTTAAACTTTTTGAAGCTATACTTTTTTTAGGTAAAGATTTTAGTTGAGATTTAAGATTTTGATTTACAGATTTAATTAAGTCTCTGCTATTAGTAATCAGTATTGATTGAGCAAAAATATCATGCTCTGCTTGAGCAATTAAATCTGAAGCTATCCAACTAGCATTAGAGTGTTTGTCCGCAACTATACTTACCTCTGAAGGACCCGCTACCATATCTATACCTACTTCACCGAAAACTTCTTTTTTTGCAGTAGCAACAAACGCATTTCCAGGACCCACAATCTTATCAACCTTTTTAAAAGTTTTTGTTCCATAAGTAAAAGCTGCTATTGAGTGAGCTCCACCAATTTTATAAATTTCTTTCACACCACACTTTTTTGCAGCGTAAATTATTGCTGGATTAACTGATGTACCTAGAGCTGGAGTTGTAAGAAAAATATTTTTAACTCCTGCCACTAAAGCTGGTATACAATTCATTAAAACAGTACTTGGATAACTAGCTGTGCCTCCAGGCACGTAAACACCTACTTTTTCTATCGGAGAATATTTGTAAGATAGTTCATTTTTAAATTTGTCCCTAAATTTGAATGAAGAAAATTTTTGTTTTGAGTGAAAATATTTTATTCTTGTAAAAGCAATATCAATCGATTTTTTTAATTTATTATCTATTTTTTTTGAAATTTTATTTACCTCATTATTTGTAAATTTTATTTTTTTTGAACTAGTTTTTACTTTTGAAAATTTTTTTTCATACTTTATCAGAGCATTATCACCATATTTTTTTACATTTAAAAGTAAATTTTTTACAACTTTTGAATTATTTTGCTGCTTTAATTTTCTTTTATTCAAAACTATTTCAAGTTTTTTAATCGAGTTTGCTTTATTTGCGTTAAAGAACTTAATATTCATATCAATTTGTGTTTTGGTATATTTTTAGTATCCCATGCCTCACCCTGATCATCTAGTGTGATTTCTATTGCTTCAACGATTATTTTAATAACTGCGTCTCCAGCAAAAACTATTTTCATTTCATAGTTATTATCAGGCATTTGATATGTTTCAATAGTCAGAAAGTCTAAAAATTTATTCTCTTTTAATTGATTGATATTTTTAGAATGCGCTTTTATTACATTTTCAATTTTTAGTATAGTTCTTATTCTTTTATTTTTTCTGAAAACACCTTTTTCTACATCTTCCCACATAAACCTGTTTAATTGCATTAAGAAAATCTTATTTTTTTTTAAATTTGCAATATCTGACACATTTGCGATTGCGTCTTGTAAATGAGCTGATACGACTCTGAGATCTTCCTCGGTCTTAGCTATAAGCTTTAGATTTTTAACTTCCATTTTAAGTTCTTTTAACTGAAGCTTTACATTTTTTGAGTTTTCGTTCTAAAAATTCGTAGCCTCTATCTAAATGATAAATTCTATTAATTATCGTTCTTTTGTCAGCAATCAATCCAGCCAAAACCAAACTCACGGATGCCCTTAAATCTGTGGCCATAACTTCAGCTCCCGTCAATTTTGTTAAACCGTAGATATATGCTGTTTTGTTTTTTATTTCAATTTTTGCCCCCATTCTTTTAAGTTCTGGAACGTGCATGAATCTATTTTCAAATATATTTTCTTTTATTTTGGATAAACCTTTTGCTTGGGTCATTAAAACCATTAATTGTGCCTGTAGATCCGTTGGAAATCCAGGATAAGGCTTTGTGGAAACAGTTGCTCTTTTTATATTGTTGGATTTTATTATAGTAACAGAATTCTTGCTAGAAATTATTTTTGCACCCATTTTTTTTAAAACATTAATTTCATATTTTAAAATTTTAGGTACAACCTTATTAATTTTGATTTTTTTTCCAATTAAAGCGCCGGCAATAATATATGTTCCTGCTTCTATTCTATCAAAAATTATTTTATGATTTATCTTCTTAAAACTGATATTTTTTCCTATTATACTTATTTTTCGTCCAGAAATTTTTATTTTACTTCCTAGTTTTTTTAAATATGAGATTAAATCTAAAATCTCCGGCTCAATCGCACAGTTATATAAAATTGTTTTACCCTTTGCTCCATGTGCAGCAATTAACGCATTTTCTGTTGCTCCAACTGAATTAGATGGAAATCTTATACTTGTTCCAATTAATCCTTTTTTTGCTTCAGCGATAATATAACCATCTTTAATTTTAATTTTTGCGCCCAATTTTTTTAATGCAAACAAATGTAAGTCAACTGGCCTTGTTCCAATAGCGCAGCCACCTGGCAATGAAACTTTTGCTTTTCTGTATTTTGTTAATAGTGGTCCTAATACTAAAATACCTGCTCGCATTGTTCTAACTAATTTGTATGGTGCTAGTGTATTTATATTTTTATTGCTATTAATCAATTCGATTGTTTTATTTTTGGAATTAATTTTAATTTTTATTCCTATGAACTTTAATAAGTCAAGCATTGTAAAAATGTCTTTTACAAATGGAACATTTTTTAGTTTTGCTTTAAAGGCTAAAATAGATGCCGCCAAGATTGGAAGTGTGGCATTTTTAGATCCTGAAATAGATATGGTTCCCGTAAGCTCTCTGTTTCCTTTAATTAAAAGTTTTTGCATTAAAAAAAGTTTTATACTTTTGGTAATGTAACACCTTTTTGTTTCATATATTTGCCTTTTCTTTTTGCATAAGAAACTTCAGGTTTTTCATTCCCTTTTAAAAATACAAATTGCGCAACACCTTCATTAGCATAAATTTTTGCTGGTAATGGAGTTGTGTTTGAAAATTCTAGAGTAACATGACCTTCCCAGCCTGGTTCTAAAGGAGTAACATTGACTATTATTCCACATCTAGCATAAGTTGACTTGCCTAAGCAGATTACTAAAACATTTTCTGGAATTTTAAAATATTCAATTGTCCTAGCCAGAGCAAATGAATTTGGAGGTATTATACATTCTTTGCCTTTTTTTGTTACAAAACTCTCTTTTTTAAAAAGTTTTGGATCTACTATTCCAGAATTAACGTTTGTAAAAATTTTAAACTCATTAGAAACTCGTGCATCATATCCGTAAGAAGATAGGCCAAAAGAGATCTTCCCTTTTCGCACTTGTCTGCTTACAAAAGGCTTGATCATGCCTTTGGTTTTAGCTGTTTTTTTAATCCATTTATCTGAAAGTACTGGCATACTTTTTTTTTAATAATATTTTGTTTTCTTTTCTTTTTTTTAAATTTTTTTTTAATGCTTCTTCACGTTTTTTTAGTAAAGAATCTTTTTTAACAAAAGATTTCATCTATAAACTAATTTTTATCTGGATTTGTTAAATCCTCAAGAGTGATAGGTTTGTTTATATCATGCATCGTTTCTTGATCATTCTCTTTTGGATTTGTACTTGATCTTCGTGCCCGCCTTTGCTCTATTCGTGCTTTTCTTTTTGCCTCTTTTTTCATCGCTTTAGCGCCACGAGTTGACTTATAATCGTAATGAATTCCCATAAAAAGCACTCCTTCATTTTCAATTGAACTTACTTCTTGATCTACTTTTTTTCAAGTATCTTGATTGAACTATAGGAATAATTATAAACAAAATAGACAGAAATACGGCAACTATAACATCTTGAAAAGGTGTCGCTTGTGGAAATCCATAATTCCATAAAATTACAAAAGCCAACCAAATTATCCAATTTATTTTTTTATACATCTATTTTACAACCGTGCTCATTACAGTTTTTTCCATCTTTAACATTACAATAAAAGTCTATAGCTCTTAATGAAGTCATCATATGACTTTTATTAATATTAAGGTATCCATTTAAGCTTTCAGATAATTTTTTAGCTTCTTCCATCATGCCTAACCTTACAAAATTTATAAGCATTACTGCGTTTCCATTTGGTATAGTGTTATCGCCTATATCAACTGGATTAATAAAAACATCGTTATTTGTTTTTGGACTTTTTTGAAAAATATTCTTATCACTCAAATAAAATTTATTAATCGCTTCTAGTGATAGTTTTTTGGATAAATCTTTGTATTTAAAATTCATGGTTTTATCATATAAATCATTCAAACAATTTATAAGAAAAGCATAGTCTTCGATAAAAACAATTTCCTTTGAATAACTGTGATGAATTTTATTTTTAATATATTTTTTTTCTATTTTTAGAAAAAATTCTTCTGCAAGTTTAAGGTAATTTTTCTCTGGTAGAATTTCATTTGCAATAACCAAAGCGCTTATCATTAAGCAATTTAAATCTAATTGAGTTTTATCGTCGAAAAATGGTCTATTTCTTTTTAATCTTATTTCTAAAAGTTTTTTTAATATGATTTCATTCGGCTTTGATTTTTCAACTAAAATAATTTTATTTTCCCAATTTCCTTTTGGATTTATGTCAAAATATTTATCAATATCTTTTATGTCCTTAATTTCATCATAAGAAAAAACATAATATTTTCCTTCCTCACCGTCGCTATCTGCATCCAGTGCTGAGCCTAAAAAGCCTTCACTGTTAACAAAATTTTTTATTAAAAAATTAATTGTTTGATCTAATTTTTCTTTAAAATAATTATCTGGATTTAATTTACAATACTTAGATAGTAAAAGTATAAATTGAGAATTATCGTATAGCATTTTTTCGAAATGTGGAACAATCCAGTCCTCATCTACTGTATATCGAGCAATACCCCCTTCTATATGGTCGTAAATTCCCTTGGAACAAAGTTGTTTTATAATTAGGTCTATTGGTTCTAAATATTTTTTATCTTTTGATTTATTATAAAAATAAATAAGAGTTTCATATAAATTAAATGTTGGAAATTTTGGTGCACCTTTGTAACCCCCTTTTGTTTTATCTAAATGGTTTAGTGACATTTCTAAAATTGGTTCTAGATCTTGGGTAAGTACGGAATTTTTTTTTAAATCTAAATTTTTTATGATTAAATCTTTTTGATTAATTATATTTTCTCTTTGTTCTTTATAGGCATCAGATACTTTTTGTAAAACCTCTTTAAATGAAGGTAATCCTTGTTTTGGTTCTTTTGGAAAATAAGTTCCTCCCATAAAAGGAACACCATTTTCGTCTAAAAACATAGTAAGTGGCCAACCTCCTCCTATTTGGTTGAATAATTGATAAGAGCTTTGAAAAATAAAATCTAAATCTGGTCTTTCCTCTCTATCGACTTTTATATTAATAAATAATTTATTCATTAATTTTGCAGTATCATTGTCCTCAAAACTTTCATGGGCCATTACATGACACCAGTGACAACTAGCGTAACCAATACTTAGTAAGATTGGTTTTTTATTTTGTTTGGCAAATTGTAAAGAGTTTTTTGACCATATTTGCCAATGAACAGGATTATTTTTATGTTGTTTAAGATAAGGACTTAAATTTTCGGATAAATTATTTTTATTAATTTGTATCATTAAAAAATTTCTTTTTTAAAACTATGGAAAAAAACATCAACGCTGAAAACATTAAAATTGGTATGTAAATCTCAGGAGTTAAAATCAAATCAACCATACTAAAATTTTCAGCTTGAGATATGTAAGAATTCAAACCAGCTCCAATAGTATTAATTATAAAAAAACCCGGGATAAACCCTAAAAAACTAGCTAGAAAATAATTTAGTTTTTTCATCCCAAATAAAATTGGAATTAAATTTTGCAATCCAAATGGAACTCCAAGACCTCCTATAAACCTATAAATAAAAAAATAAAAAAATTCATTTTTTTGAAATAATTGAATATATTTTTCAAATTTTCTTTCTAAAACAGCTTTAACAATATCTCTAAAAAAGAAATTTCCAATTGAATATAGAATTAAAGCTCCAATGGAAATTGAAAATACTGAAACTAAAGTTCCAATTATTTTTCCAAATAATATTCCTGAGATGATTAAAATAGGAGAGCCAAAACCGAGTAATGCAACCCAAATTACTGCAAATATAAAAAAATAAAAAATATTAATTAATATATTTGCGCTTATGAAAGTGCCTAAATCTAACTGAAGTTCTTTATAGTATGTGAAATCATCCAATCTCTTTACTTCTATTGATGTAAAAATAAAATACAGGAAAAAAAACAATAATATTAAGTAAGAAACACCTAAAAAAATTTTCAAATTTTTACCCATAATTTACCTGTACAATAGACAGCAATTAAAATATATACCTTAAAATATTTATGAAAAGAACTTATCAACCCAGTAATTTAGTAAGAAAAAGAAGACACGGTTTTAGGGCACGAATGGCTACAAAAACCGGGAGGCAACTTATTGCTCGTAGACGGGCTAAGGGAAGAAAGATTTTATCTACTTAAATCTAAATGGTTAAGCTTGAAAGTTTAAAAAAAAGCAACCAATTCAGAAAAGTCCTTAAAGAAAAAAAAATTCACACTGATTATTTTTCTATTTTCGCAGCAAAAAAATTTTTTCAACCTAAATTTAAAGCTAATTTGATCATAAGTTTTGTTATGAAAAAGAAAATTGGAAATGCCGTCAAAAGAAACAAAATAAGAAGAAAATTAAAAGGTATTGTTCATAAATTACTAAAAAAAAGGGGTGCAATTAATAAAGATTACACTTATATAGTTTTTGGTAAATCTAATGCATATGCTCAAAAACATGATGTGCTTTTGCCATTAATGGAAAAAAGTTTTAGTAGGTTAAAAAAGTAAAATGACAAAAATTCTAATTTTTATAATTAAAATCTATAAATATCTTATTTCACCATTATTAGGAAATAGGTGTAGATTTTTACCGACTTGTTCAGAATATTTTATAGAAGCTCTAAAAACCCAAGGTCTTATAAATGGTTTTCAATTAGGAACAAAAAGAATTTTTAAATGTCACCCGTTTAAAAAACTAGGTGGTTCTCATGGAGTCGATTTTGTCCCGATTCCAAAAAACGCTTCTAGACAAGAAAGGTTGAAAAAAATTGTGAAGGGATTACAAAAAGCTGGTTGGAAATACGAGAACAACAAGGAAAGTAAAAATGGATAATAGAAATGTATTTGTAGCGATAGCTCTTTCAATGTCTGTTTTACTTTTCTGGGGTGCCTTTTTTGAAACACCTAGAAAACCTATTGAGCAACAAAATAATCAAAATGTTGAAAAAAAAACTGAACAAAACTCTATTGCGCCTACAATTAGCCAACCACAAATAGTTAAAAAACTCACGAGAGAAGAGTCCATTAGTAATAGTAAAAGGGTAAAAATTGAAAATGACAGTATATTAGGTTCAATAAATTTAAAGGGCGCTCTAATTGACGATATATCTTTTAAAAAACATAAACAAAAAGTTGAAGATGGAAAAAATATTGTTTTTTTAAATCCATCTAATACTGAAAATGGTTTTTATATAGAGACAGGATGGACAAGCATAGGAAACAAAATCAAAGTTCCTACTAAAGACTCTGTTTGGAACGTGAAAGGAAACAATATTTTAAGTAATTCATCGCCGGTTATTTTGCAGTGGGATAATAAAGAGGGAGTAACTTTTGAAAAAAGGATTGAGTTAGACGATAAATATTTATTCAAGATATCTCAACAAGTAAAAAATAATTCTAATTCATCGATAGAATTATTTCCATATGCTCAAATGACAAGAAATAAAATCCCAGATGATATTCAGAATTTTTACATACAACATGAAGGTTTCATTGGAGTTTTTGATGATGAGTTAAAAGAGGATGATTACGACGATATTCAAGAAAAAAAGATTGTAAGAGAGTCTAATGAAGGTTGGCTTGGAATTACAGACAAATACTGGATGACCGCTTTGGTACCAGAGACAGGTAAAAATTTTAAATCAACTTTTCTTTATGAAGATGGATTTAAAGCTAATTATATAATTAATAAACCTACAACTATTAATAAATCATCTTCTGGAATAAATGAATTAAGATTATTTATCGCTGCAAAAGAAGTTGAAACAATTGACGGTTATGCAGCTAGCCAAAATATTAAAAAGTTCGACTTAGTTATCGATTGGGGTTGGTTTTATTTCTTCACTAAACCCTTATTTTTTGTAATAGATTATTTATTTAAGATTTCTGGAAACTTTGGAACAGCTATTGTTTTATTAACTATAGCAATAAGACTAATTTTTTTCCCACTAGCCAATTTCTCATTTAGATCAATGGCAAAAATGAAAGCAGTTCAGCCAGAGATGATGAGACTTAAAGAACTGCATAAAGACGATAAAGTCAAATTGCAGCAAGAAATGATGGCTTTGTACAGAAAAGAAAAAATTAATCCTGCATCAGGGTGTTTGCCAGTATTGATTCAAATACCTTTCTTTTTTGCAATATATAAAATGCTCTTTATTTCTCTAGAAATGAGACATCAACCATTCTTCGGCTGGATTAAAGATTTATCAGCTCAAGATCCAACTTCATTATTTAATTTATTTGGCTTAATACCTTGGGATCCTCCAAGTTTTATGATAATTGGAATTTGGCCAATTTTAATGGGAGCCTCAATGTGGGTTCAACAAAAGTTAAACCCAGCACCAGCTGATCCAATTCAAGCAAAAATATTTGCTTTCTTTCCATTATTTTTAACAATCATACTTGCATCTTTTCCGTCTGGTTTAGTTGTTTATTGGACAATAAATAATATTCTTACAATCGCACAGCAGTATGTAATTGTTAAAAAAACGACAGTGAAAACAAATTAAATGTCAAAAAATATTTCTCTTGATGAGATAAAAAAATTTTGGCCTGAGAAAGCTCCAGATATTAATATTGTTCAAAAATACGTTAAAAAATATGAAAAAGAGAAAATAGTAATCAAATACGGAGGAAATGTTCTTATTGATAGGAATGTTTTTAATAACTTTATATCAGATATTAATGTTCTTAATAGATTAGGTTTATCTATTGTAGTAGTTCATGGTGGTGGTCCAAGAATTAAAAGAGAGTTAGAAAAGAAAAAAATTGTATCAAAATTTATCAATGGCTTAAGAGTAACTGATAAAAATATAATTGATACCGTAGAGGAAGTGCTGATTGATTTTAATAAAGATATAGTAAGTTCTCTCAAAAAATTAGGTTCTGAGGCAGCGTCATTTCATACTAAAACTAATAACGTAATTGAGGTTGAGCCTGAAAGAGAGGAACTTGGATTTGTGGGAATACCAAATAACATTAATGATGATTTAATTCAAAGAGCGCTTAATGAAAATAAAATTCCGATTATAGCTCCTTTAGGTTTAGGGAAAAACGATCAAACATATAATATCAATGGTGACACTGCGGCAAGCGCTATAGCGAAAAAACTAAAATCCAGAAGACTGATATTAATGACAAATGTTGAAGGTGTATATGATGATCAGAAAAAGCTAATTTCAGAAATAAAACCTTTCGATCTTGAAAATCTTATTAAATGGAAAGTTGTTCAAGGTGGTATGATCCCCAAAATAGAAAATTGTGTTGATGCTGTTCAAAATGGAGTAAGGGGTGTAGTAATTTTAGACGGGAGAAAACCCCACTCAGTTTTACATGAAATTTTTTCTGACAAGGGATCTGGAACATTAATTAGAGAATGAAAGACTTAAAAAATATAAAATTTTGGTTATTTGATTTAGATAATACGCTTTACGATGGAGCTACTAAAGTTTTTGACCAAGTAGACAGAAAAATGTCAAAATTTATATCTGAAAAATTAAAAGTTAGTATTGAAGAGGCTAGGAAAATTCAAAAAAACTATTTTCAAGAGTATAATACAACCTTAAACGGGATGATTAAAAACCATAAAATCGATGCTGATGAATTTTTGGAATTTGTACATGATGTAGATCTAAGTTTTTTAGATAAAGATAAAGATTTAGAAAATGAAATTAAAAAACTAGATGGAAAAAAAATAATTTTTACTAATGGGTCTCGAGCCCATGCTCTTAATGTAACTAAAAGAATTGGAATAGATAAGCTTTTTGATGGAATTTTTGATATAAGAGATTGTGAATTTATTCCAAAGCCTTCTAAAGAACCATACAAAAAATTGGTAGAAAATTACAAAATTGAGCCACAATATTGTATATTCTTTGAAGATATTGCAAGAAATTTAAAGCCAGCTTATGAATTAGGAATGAAAACTGTTTGGATTAAAAATGATGAACCGTGGGCAGCAAAATATTCAGACTCAGATTTCATCAATTATAAGACTGATAAACTGGCAAAATTTTTAAAGGAGATTAATGAGTTACGATAAGCTAGAAGAAATAATAAATAAAAGTTTTGAAATAAAAGAAAAAGTAGGTCCAAAGTCAGATAAAAAATTAGTAAAGGCTATAAATGAAACTATTAATTTAGTTGATAGTGGAAAAATTAGAGTAGCAAACAAAATAAATGGGAATTGGGTAGTAAATCAGTGGATTAAAAAAGCTATTTTGTTGAGCTTTAGAATTAATAAAATGGAGATGATGAAAGGTCCATACACTACTTGGTATGACAAAGTACCTGGAAAAACAGTTAAATGGAAAGAGAAGGACTGGAAAAAAGCAGGATACCGTCATGTTCCAAATGGAGTTGTCAGAAAAGGTGCTTATATTGGTAAAAATGTAGTTTTGATGCCTAGCTTTGTAAATCTCGGAGCTTATGTCGATGAAGGCACAATGATTGACACTTGGGCATCCGTTGGTTCATGTGCTCAAGTTGGAAAAAATTGTCATATTTCTGGAGGAGCAGGTATTGGAGGAGTGCTAGAACCACTTCAGGCTGGTCCAGTAATTATTGAGGATAATTGTTTTATCGGAGCTCGATCAGAGATTGCTGAAGGTGTTGTAGTTGAAGAAGGTGCAGTATTATCAATGGGAGTTTACATAGGCGCATCTACAAAAATAGTAGATAGGAACTCTGGAGAAATACATTATGGTAAAGTTCCTGCGTATTCAGTTGTGGTTCCTGGAAGCTTGCCTAATAAGACTAACCCAGATGGACCTTCGTTATACTGTGCAGTAATAGTTAAAAAAGTCGATGAAAAAACTAGAAGTAAAACTTCTATTAACGATTTACTTAGAGACTGATGGCTATAATTAACGAAATACAATTATCCAAAGAATTAATAAGATTCCCAAGTGTTACCCCTAAGGACGCTGGTGCAATAAAATTTCTTAGCAAAAAACTTAAAAAATTAGGCTTCAATTGTAAAATTCTTGAATTTAAAGATAAAGGAAGTGAACCGATAAAAAACCTTTACGCAAGAATTGGTAAAAAAGGACCAAACCTTTGCTACGCGGGACATACTGATGTTGTACCCCCTGGAAATATAAAAGATTGGACTATTGATCCCTTTAAACCTTTGATTAAAAAAAATTACTTAATAGGTAGGGGCGCTAATGATATGAAAAGTTCAATAGCATGCTTCACAGCGGCTGTAAGTAGGTTTTTACAAAAAAACCGAAAATTTAAAGGATCAATAAGTTTTTTAATTACTGGTGATGAAGAGGGATATGCAATTAATGGTACAAAAAAAGTTGTAGAATATTTAAGAAAAAGAAGAGAGAAAATTGATTTTTGTATTGTTGGAGAACCTACAAATCCAAATAAACTTGGGGAAATGATCAAAATTGGAAGAAGAGGAAGTTTATCAGGAAATATAGAAATTTACGGCACCCAAGGTCATATAGCTTATCCTCATCTATCAAATAATCCTATAAATACTTTGGTAACTATATGCAAAAAACTAAAAGAAAATAAACTTGATAAAGGTAATAAAAATTTCCAGCCCTCTAATCTTGAATTCACATCTATTAACGTTGACAACAAAGCTCATAACGTAATACCAGCTAGAGCACGAGCTAAGTTTAATATTAGATTTAATAATTTACACACGTCTAGTTCTTTAAAGAAAAAAGTAAGTTCAATCGTAAAAAAGATAAGTAAAAAAAATAAATGTAATTATAAAATTGATTATATAGCTAACGGAGATGCCTTTTTAACAAAGCCGGGAAAAACTATATTTATGGCAAAAAAAATTATTAAAAAAATAACAAAAATTAATCCGAAATTATCTACTACCGGAGGTACATCAGATGCAAGATTTATTAAGAGAATTTCTCCTTGTCTTGAGTTTGGACTAGTAAATAAAACTATGCATAGAATAGATGAGTGTGTCTCTTTATCTGATTTAAGAAAACTTACAAAAATATATAATGCTATTCTAGTAGAATATTTTAAGTGAGATTATACAAAATTAAAAAATCAAAAATTGATAAAAATGGTCTTTATGCCAATTGTGATATTA
The DNA here is from genome assembly GCA_902618555.1 of uncultured Pelagibacteraceae bacterium. Taxonomy (GTDB): domain Bacteria; phylum Pseudomonadota; class Alphaproteobacteria; order Pelagibacterales; family Pelagibacteraceae; genus Pelagilacustribacter. The sequence goes on along the minus strand of CACNAY010000001.1, from coordinate 55,958 downwards.
AAAAAGGTACAAAAATAATTGAATATAAAGGTAAGATTATTTCAGTGAAAAAAAGTGCAGAGGACCCTAAATTTGATAATGATAAAGCAATTTATCTATTCAACATTAACAAACGCTTCGATCTTGATGGAGATTTTAAATTTAACACCGCAAGATTGATTAACCATTCATGCAGTCCTAACTGTGAAGTCTTGGGAGAGGGATTAAAGATTTGGGTTTATGCTTTAAAAGATATAAAAAAAGATGATGAGTTGTCCTACGATTATGGTTTTAGCTTTGATGAAGATTTTCAAAACTATCCTTGTAGATGTGGGTCTAAAGATTGTGCTAAATATATAATAAGAGAAGGCTCAAGATGGAGAATCAAAAAATCTAAGTTATATAAGTCTCATAAGTGAAAAAAATATTATTCATTTCAGTAAGAAATCCTTTTTCAGAACGATACTCTGGAGATGTAATTAGATCAAAAAAATTTGTTCAATACTTATTAAAAAAAAACAATGTTGAAGTTGTTTGTTTAGGTTCAACTAATAAAGTAACCACGTCAAAAAGATTAACAATACGATCATTTAAAAGAGATAACCCTCTACAATGTGTGCTTAATATTTTAACATCACTAATAAAATTAAGACCGTTACATTTTAATTTTTTTCATTCTGCAGAAATAAAAGAATTTATTAATGATAACTATCAAAATTTCGATGTAATTTTTTGTCAGTCCATTAGATCTTTTCAATTTTTATCAGACAAAATATATAAAAAGATTATTTTAGATATGGGGGATTTATACTCGAAAAATTATTATCAAACTTTCAAAGAATTATCTTTTATAAATCCTTTTAAGATTATTTATTTTTTTGAAAGTATTTTTGTAAAAAATTATGAAAATTATTGTTTAAAAACAGCCGATACAACTCTTTTATTTTCAAAGAGAGAAATAAGTCTTTTAAAAGATGTCAAAAAAAACAAAATTATACAAATGAACTTTGGAATTGATAAAATAAAAAATTTTTATAAGTATAGCAAAAATAGTTACAAAATTATTTTTGTCGGTAATATCAAATATACCCCGAATAGACAAGCGTGTTTAAATTTTATTAAAAAAATTTTTCCTAAATTGAAATCAAAATTTTCTAATATTGAATTTCATGTTTTTGGTGAGATCAGAGATATAGACAAAAACTTTTTTATGCGTGCAGAAGGTGTAAAATTTTATGGTAAGATTAAAAATTTAGAGCCATATCTTTCAAAAGTGATTTGCGGTTTAGCTAATCTCAATATCTCTACCGGTATACAAACTAAATTATTGACATACATGTCTTATGGTATTCCGTCTATATCTAGTAAACAGGTGATTAAAAACTTCGATAAAATTTCAACTCACAAAATGATTTATTACAAGAATAACTCTGATCTAATTAATTTAATCATTAAATTTAAAGAAAATAAATCTTTTAGTAATCAATATTCTAAAAGAAGTTTAAGCGCGATTAAAAATTTTAAATGGGAAAACGTTCTTAGAATATTTGATAAAATAGTTTAATTGATTTTAAATTAAAAAGTTTTAATATTTGACTATTTTCAAATATAACCCACAAGCAGGAGCAGGTGGAGCACATAAACTTCTTTTTTTAGATTTAAATATCTTTTTAAATTCTTTTAAATTCCATTTTTTTCTAGCTAAATAACTTAGACTACCTACCATCGATCTTACTTGATTTTGTAAGAATGATTTTGACTTAAAAGTAATAAATATTTCATCTCCACTTTTTTTTACTTTTACAGAACTCATATTTTTTATCGGAGATTTAGCAGAACATGAAGAAGATCTAAAAGTTGAAAAGTCATGCCGGCCTTCTAAAATTTTTGCTCCAGATCTTAAGAGATTAACATCTAATTTCGATTTTATGTGCCAAGCTCTGTTGTGATCTAAAGATAAAGGACCTACTCTATTTACTATTTTATATTCATATACTCGTTCTTTTGCTGAGTATCTTGAATTAAAAGATAATTTCTTTTTTTTTAAATCAATAATTGATATGTGATATTTTCTTAAAAAAAAATTAATTGAGTTTAAAAATTTTTTTTTTTCATATATTTTCTTTGCAGTTAAGAAATTGGCTGATTGTGCTCTAGCGTGAACACCTTTATCTGTTCTGCCTGAACCAATTATTTTAATATTTGTTTTTAATATTTTTTGAATTTTTTTTTCGATTATTTCTTGAACTGAGATCCCATTTTTTTGACGTTGCCATCCAACATAGTTTGATCCATCATATTCTATTGTAATTAAATAATTATTCATTCATTAATTAATGTCCCGACATTTAATTTATTTCCCTTTATATACTCTTGAGTTTTCATTTTATTTTTTCCTTCTTTTTTAAGCTCTAAGATTTGAATTGCATTTTTTTGACATGCTATAGTGAAATTGTTACTCAATATTTCACCAGGTTTGCCTTTTCTAAAAACTTCAACTGCTTTTATAACCTTTATTCTAGAACCTTTAAAAGAAAACCAACATCCTGGGTTAGGATTAAGCGCGTTAATTTTTGCAATCACTTTATCTGCATTTTCTTTCCACGATATCTTACCTTCAATTTTTTCAATTTTTTTTGCGTAGGAAGCTTTAGTTTCATCTTGGTTAATAAAATTTGCTTTTTTATTTTCGATTAAATTAATAGCTTCTAATATTTTTATTGCTCCTAATTTAGACATTTGCTCACTAAGAGACACATAATTTGTTTCATTGGTTATGGGAATTTCTGATTTTATCAAAGTCGGGCCAGAATCAAGTTTAGAAATTATTTTCATAATTGAAATTCCTGTAATATTATCTAAATTCATAATGGCTCTTTGGATAGGAGCTGCACCTCTCCACTTTGGCAATAAAGATGCATGCACATTAAGAAATTCAATATCTTTTATATCTAATATCTTTTTTGGCAAAATTTTTCCATATGCTACTACAATGACTATGTCTGGACATAAATTTTTAATATGTTGATATTCTTCATTATTTAAAATAGTGGGAAATCTTAATTTTAAATTATAATTTTCTGCATATTGTTGAACAGGTGAAGACTCAATTTTTTGTCCTCGATTTTTTTTTTTTGGCGGTTGGGTATAAACGCATAAAACCTCATGATCAGATTTATGAATTGATTTTAAAATCGGCACAGCAAATTCGGGGGTCCCCATGAAAATTAATTTTAATGACATTTACAAAACTATTTTATTTAATTCTTTTTTGCTTTTTTTTAGTTTTTTAATAATCATATCCCTTTTAAGCTTTGAAAGGTAATCGATAAATAAAACTCCATCGAGATGATCTATTTCATGCTGGACGCAGGTTGCTAAAAGCCCCTCTGTCTTTAATTTTTGCTTGTGACCGTTATAGTCAATGAAATCTAAATGGCACTGTGCCGGACGCTCAACCTCTGCAAAATGCCCTGGTAAAGACAGGCATCCCTCCTCATATGTTGAGGTATGATTTGATTTAAAAGTTATTTCAGGGTTTACTAAAAATATTGGTTTTTTCTTTTCGTCATCTTTTGAAATATCAATTACTATTACTCGCTTTAATATTCCGATTTGAACTGCGGCTAAACCTATTCCTGGCGCTGAGTACATAGTTTCTAACATATCATCCATCAATTTCCTTAAATCGTTATCAACTTTTTCTAGGCTGGCACTTTTTTTTCTTAAAATAGGATCTGGTTCTATAATAATTTTTCTTTTAGACATTTTGATTTATTTTATACCCTTTGAGGTAATGCAGAGATTAAAACTTTATTTCTTATATTTATTAAACTCATTTCATTTAAAAGATTTGTAATAAAATAGATTGTTTCAGAGTCCAACTGGTACGGTTCATCTTCACCAATTATTTCCACAATTTTGAGAGTTACAAATGCATTTTGTTTGTCTTTTATTAGCTTTACAAGATTATCAGGCACATCATATTTTGATGCAAGATCATCATAATTAAAATTATTAGGGATCTTAAAACCATCTTTTAATAATGAGTCTATTAAGGCCAGATCTTTAGCAGATATAAAATATTTTCTATCCTTAGTTATTCTTTTTAATAATTTATCTAAGTCTTTTTGCGTTTTCTTAAAATTTCCACCCTTTTCAATATAATGCTTTAAAATTTTAGATTGATGTAGAATTTTATCATTATACTTCACTTTCCCCAAGATCATCTCTTCGTCTGTTAAAATTTTATTCTTTGCTATCTCTTTATAATTTTCAGGTAAATTTTCTAACCCAATTTCCTTTAACTTATCACTTAAAAATTTTGCAAAGATATTGTTTAATTGATCTTTTTTAAATAGCTCTTCTAATAAAAAAAGGTAATCAACCTTAGACTCTATATTTTCAACAATTAAATACTTTTGAAAAATTAAAGATCTAGCATCACTTGTATCTAGACTTTGATAAATATTTTTTGCGTTTACTAAAGTATTAAGATCAAATTCTATTTGCTTATATATGTCGAAAATTAATTTCTTATTTACCTGACCTTTGTTAGCGGCGATTTCTAATTCTTTTATTTTTTCTTTGTCACCAATATTTTCTAATTTAATTAAATTTGATGCATTTAAATACTTCCAGATTTCTTTTTTAGTTTTGTTTGTCGGTGTATATTTAAAGTCTTTTATTGTTATACTTGATAAATAAAAATTAAGTAAATTTTTCTCATTAATTTTTTCAGAGGTTTTTTCTGAAATTCCTAATAAAAAATTTATTTTATCATCAAAAAATTTGTCTGATTTATTTTGCTCTCTAAGCAAATCAAGTAATAATTGAGCTTGGGTTTTTTTATTATCAAGTACCAAACAATAAATTTTAAATTTTTCCAAATAAGCGTCTTTAATATTACTTCCTATAAATTTAATCTTTTTACATCCCTCTTTTATGTTTGCTTGAGCTATATTTTCGTCTACTAAAAATTGGACAGCCTTATCTTTGTTGTGAAAATTTTCATTTTGCTTTAAAAAATTTTCAATTAAATCTGATCTATTATTTTCAATTAACCAATTTATTTTTAGACTAGTAAATTCTTTTTCAGCCATACCTTTAGGGGGAAACGAATATGACAATAAAATATTTTCTAAAATTTCGTTTGATGTTTTTGATAGCTTTATCTTTTTTAATCTTTTTAAACTTGACCTAACATCTTCTGCAGAAGTAAAGGACCACATATTTAAGTCTAAATCGTTTTTCTCTGGGTCATATAAGCCGAAAACTTTATCTTCTTCTTCTGAGTTGATTGAAGTGTTTTCAATCTCAATTTTTTGATCTTTAACATCAGCAGATTGAATTACCATTTTTTCTTTAATATTTTCTACATTTTTCTTTTCTTTGTTTGTATTTAATTCTGTTTCACTATTTTTATTTTTCCAAATATCTATCTTCTCCTCACTCTTTATTTGAGTGAATGTTATTAATATTAGAAAGCCTAAAAAATATTTAAAGCTTTTTAATTTCATTGGTTACATTAATATCGTAATTTTTTTCTGGGCTAGGAAAATTAATTTTCTCAATTAAAAATATTGCAATCACAAAAATGACTATAGCTAATAGTAATTTTACTAAAATTTTTACCAGTGAGCTGCCTAAACTTGTTTGTCTATTGTATTTAAGTTGCATACTTTTCGAATTAATTTAAACTCAATAATTAAGACATATTTATGAAAAATCAAATTCTAAATCAGGTATCAAATTGAGGAAAAACCTTGTTTTAACCGGGATGATGGGTGTAGGTAAATCCACTATTGGTAAAACTTTAGCTAATAAACTATCTTTTAAATTTATAGATATTGATAAAGTAATTGAGAAGAAAGAGAGATGCACGATTGATATTATCTTTAAAAACAAAAGTGAGAGTTACTTCAGGTCCTTGGAAAGTAAAATCACTTTACAGAAGCTTAAAGAAGAAAAAGTAGTCATATCTTTAGGTGGAGGTGCTTTTTTAAATAATTCAATTAGGCGTGCAGTAAAAAGTTCCTCTATCAGTTTTTGGCTCGATACTAATCTTGATATTTTAATTAAAAGGTTAAAGAAAAACAAAAAAAGACCTCTTATAACGAAAAAAAACTTAAACTATACAGTCAAAAAAATTTACTTGGAGAGAAAGAAAACTTATAGTGAGGCAAATTTTAAAATTAGATGTGAAAATTTAAGACCTGAAGCAATCGTAAGTAAAATTTTAGATTTATATGAAAATACAACAGATCAAATTTAGTGGATCTAGAAATAGTTACTCGATATTAATTGGAAGAAATATCCTTAGTATACTACCTAAAAAAATCAAAGTTATTTGTCCAAAAGTGCAAAAAATCGCGCTAATAATCGATAAAAATGTTCCAAATAAACTCAAAAAATTAATTAGAAATAAATTAAAGAGATACAAATTAGTTTTTTTAAATTTCAATGCAAATGAGAAATCTAAGTCAATAAAAACCGTTAATGAAATTGTCGAAAAATTATTACTCCTTAATTTTAACAGATCTGACTTAATAATTGGTGTTGGTGGTGGAATTACCGGAGATGTAACTGGTTTTATAGCAAGTATCTTTAAGCGTGGTATCAATTATATTAATATTCCAACCACTCTTCTTGCTCAAGTTGATGCTTCTATAGGAGGGAAGACTGGGGTGAATTCAAGACTTGGAAAAAATCTAATTGGTTCTTTTTATCAACCAAAACTTGTTATAAGTGATACCTCAATATTAAATTCTCTACCGAAAAAAGAATTTATTTGTGGTTACGCTGAAATATTAAAACATTCTATCATAAAAGATAAAAAATTTTTCAATTGGTTAAAAAAAAATACTAAAAATATTTTTTCTAAAAGACTGAAATATTTAAATTACGCAATTAAAAAAAGTTGTTTAATAAAAATGTTTTTTGTAAACCAGGATGTAAATGAAAGAAATAAGAGAATGGTGCTAAATTTTGGTCATACTTTTGCTCATGCTATTGAAAAGAAAAATAATTTTTCAAAAAATATATCTCATGGTGAGGCGGTTTTGTCGGGTATGATTCTGGAAAGCAGGCTTTCTTTGTTAAAAGGATTATGCTCTGTTAAAACTTATAAACAAATTATTGATGTCTACGAGGAAAATAACCTTTCATATACTTATAAAAAATTTTCTAATTCTAAAGCAATAAGAGATCTAATCCCCTTTTTAAAAAATGATAAAAAAAATGAAGATAAGAAAATTAACTTTTTATTATTAAAAGCAATTGGTAGAACAGCAGAACCGAATAAAAATAAAATAGATATTACTACTTTAAAAAAAGTATCAAAATTACTAGTTAATAGAAATTTCTAATGCGTGAATATTTTCTTTTAATTCTTCTCTTAAAACTCTCATAATTAATCTATGAGCATTAATTTTAGAAATTGATTTAAGGTAATCAGAAGTAATTTTAATATGTAAATGCAATTTTCCTGGAACAAAAGATTTATGTTTAACATGTAAATGAGTATTATCCACTATAATTAAATTTTCGCACTTGAATTGATCTCTTAATTTTTTTTCTATTTTTTTAAAATAATCTTTCATTAATGAAAATATATTATATAGATAAACTTATGAAAATTATATGCGATTGGAAGAATTGTAAAGAGATAGGTGCTTATAAAGCACCTGTAGAAAAAGATAATAGTAAAAAATATAGACTGCTTTGTCTTCAACATATAAAGATATTTAATAAAAACTGGAATTATTTTGAAAATATGAATGATCAAGAAATTGAATTTTTTATTAAATCTGATCTCACTTGGCATAAGTCAACAAAAAATTTTGGTTCTTCAGAAAATTTTTTTAATATTTTATGGAATAACGCCTTAGACGATAAATTAAACATTTTTAAAACCTCAAATTTTAGAGATTTTAAAAAAACAAAAGTATCTCAAACCGATAGGGATGCTCTTCAGACTATGGAGCTTAATGAAGATGTTAAATGGGAGGAAATTCAATCAAAATTTAAAGAGCTTGTAAAAAAATATCATCCTGATAAAAACCAAGGAAACAAAAAATTTGAGGATAAACTTAAAAAAATTACATTGGCTTACAGTCAACTTAAAAAAACTTTAGGAAAAAAATGAGTTCTGAGCAATTAATACAGAAACCAGATATAAAACTCTCTGTTAAACAAACTTTTGGGTTTGATAGTGATATGAAGGTAGGAGCATTTTCAAAAAAAAACGAATATGTTCCTAAAATAGATTCTGATTATAAATTTGACAAAGATACAACCCTAGCAATAATTGCTGGTTTCTCTTTTAACAAAAGAGTTTTGATACAAGGGTACCATGGAACTGGAAAATCTACGCATATTGAGCAAGTTGCAGCAAGATTAAATTGGCCTTGTATAAGAGTAAACTTAGACAGTCATATAAGCAGAATAGATTTAATCGGAAAAGATGCAATAATTTTAAAAGATGGAAAACAAGTTACTGAATTTAAAGAAGGTATACTACCATGGTCAATTCAAAATCCAGTTGCCTTAGTTTTTGATGAATATGATGCAGGTAGACCAGATGTTATGTTTGTAATTCAAAGAGTGTTAGAAAGCGATGGAAATTTTACATTGCTCGACAAAAACAAAGTTATAGAACAGCACGATTTTTTTAGAATTTTCGCGACTACAAATACTGTAGGTCTGGGAGATACAACCGGGCTTTATCACGGAACACAGCAAATAAATCAAGGTCAAATGGATAGATGGAATATTGTTTCAACTTTAAATTATCTTCCATTTGAAAAAGAGTTTGAAATAGTTTTAGCAAAAAATAAGGGCTTAAATAATAAAGAAGGTAAAGATTTATTATCAAACATGATTAAAGTTGCTGATTTAACAAGAAAAGGTTTTGTTAACGGAGATATATCAACAGTAATGAGTCCAAGAACTGTTTTACATTGGGCTGAGAATACGGATATTTTCAAGGACAAAGGATATTCGTTTAGGATTACATTTTTAAATAAGTGTGATGACTTAGAAAAAAAAATAATTTCTGAATATTATCAGAGATGTTTCGGTGAAGATTTGCCTGAGTCTTCAATAAATATCACTATATAAAAGTGGATACAAAAAAAGAGAAATTAGAAGATTTTAAAACAGCAATAAGTTCAACTGTCAAATCCTTATCTAATTCTCAAAAAGTTGAAGTTTTATTTGGAAATCAAACAATTAAAAGTAATCAAAACTCAATTAAATTACCTGATTTGAATTACCTTGGAAACAAGGTTAATTTTGAAGAAATAAGAGCGATAGCTGATTCAAAATCTTTAAATTTAAGATTTTCAAATAAAAAAATTTTTGAAAAATATCAACCTGACGGTGATATATCGAAAAAACTTTATAATATTTCAGAAAAAATAAGATGTGAAAAAATAGGAACTAATTATTTTAAAGGGGTAAAAAAAAATATCGAAAAATTTTATAAGCAACGAATATCAGATTTAGACCTTAAAAGCAGTGAAGCTAAAATACTAGAAGCATTTGAGAATTTTCTTAGAATTAAATTTTTAGATTTTAAAAATGATAACGAAATTGAAAAAAAATTAAGAGCTTATAAAAAAGATCTTAACGATCAATTTAAAGCTAAAATATCAGAACTTAGAAACGTAGCCTTGGATCAAGAAAAGTTTAATTCGATAATTTCTAAATTAATTTCTGACATGAGCTTAGATGAAAATGTTAATGAAGAAGAAAAAAGGGACGAAGAAAATGATAATAATGATAAAAAGTCTAAATCTAAAGATAATGAACAAAATTTAAAAGAAACAAAGGAAAACAATGAGGAAATGTCCATTGAAAGCGGGATTCCGGATTTAGATAATGAGACAAAAGATTCAGATAAAGCGGATGAAGAGCTCGAGTTAGAAGATAGTGCCAGACCAGATCTAAAAAAAAGAAACTTAAAAAATTTAGAAGATTTAAAATATAAAATATATACTGAAGAGTTTGATGAAATAATAAAAGCTGAAGACCTGGAAAGTGTGGAGGAGCTTTCTAGACTTAGGAAAAATCTTGATCAGCAATTATTACAACTAAAGAATTTTATCTCAAAATTAGCAAATAAGTTGCAAAGAAAATTGCTTGCTAAACAAAATAGATCTTGGAACTTTGATTTAGAAGAAGGTCTCTTAGATACATCAAAACTTACTAGAGTAATTATGGATCCTTTTAACTCTTTGTCTTTTAAAAAGGAAAAAGATATTGAATTTAAAGATACATTGGTAACAATTCTGATTGATAATTCAGGTTCTATGAGAGGAAAACCAATTTCAGTAGCGGCTATTTGTGCAGATATACTCTCAAGAACTTTAGAAAAATGTATGGTCAAAGTTGAAATTCTAGGTTTTACAACTAAACATTGGAAGGGTGGTTCCTCTAGAGAAAAATGGATGAAAAATAATAAACCAAATTTGCCTGGGAGGTTAAATGATCTAAGACACATCATTTATAAATCAGCAGATACACATTGGAGACAAGCTAAAAATAATATGGGATTAATGTTAAAAGAGGGATTATTGAAAGAAAATATTGATGGAGAAGCTTTAAAATGGGCTTTTAATAAGATCAGCAGAAGGAAAGAAGACAGAAAAATTTTAATGGTAATATCTGATGGCGCTCCAGTAGACGACAGTACTCTCTCAACTAACACTAGTGATTATCTTGAAGCAAATCTAAAAAAAACTGTTAAGTGGATCGAAGACAAATCTGAAGTAGAATTATTAGCAATAGGAATTGGACATGACGTTACAAGATATTATAATAGAGCAGTTAAGATTACTGATGTTCAAGATTTAGGCGATGTGATGATAAATCAACTAACTGATTTGTTCGTTGCTAATAAAAAAACTTTGCATTAGAGTTTTACTCTATTGTCTTTCGTATCAGTATAATCTTTTATTTTAATTAGTAAAAGTCTAAATGGAATCAACATCACAAGAGTAACGAATAGTTTAACTATAAGATCACCGAAAGCTAATGTAACCCAAGGCACTCCTGTGCCATAAAAAGCAATCGAAAAAAATAATAAAGTATCGGTTATTGAACCTAAAGTAGAGGAAGTTAATGGAGCGACAAACCATGCTTTTCTTCTTAAATGATCAAAAATATTTATATCTAAATTCTGTGCAATAAAAAATGCAACACCAGATCCGATTGCAATCCTAATAGAAATTATGTCTGAAAAATTAGTGGACACAAATAAAGTCAATAATATTCCAATAATAAAACCGATATAAACAATTTTTCTCGCAACTAACTTTCCATAAGCTCTATTGGCTAAATCGGTAATTAAGAAAGTGATTGGATAACTAAAGGCTCCGTAAGTGAGTATTTCATCTAGTCCAAATTCACTAATAGGAAATTGAACTAAATAGTTAGAAGTTACTACTACAACTCCCATCAAAATTGAAAGTTTATAGAATAAATTCATTTTTATGATTTAGCGTAAATTGAAGCTTTTATTTTTTTAACTTTTTTTGAGAGTTTTCTGTTCTTTGCAGACAGTAAAAACTTATCGAACCCACCTTTAAAATCCACTGTTCTTAAGGCAGAATTAGCTACATTCAATTTAATATCTTTTTTTAAAATATCACTTCTAAAAGTGATTTTTTTTAAATTTGGAAGAAATCTTCGTTTAGTCTTATTTTTAGCATGACTAACGTTATGACCTTTTAAAGGTGAAATTCCTGTTAACTCGCATCTTTTAGACATAAATTTTTCCTAAGGTTATATAATTATAGTAATTAGATGGGTCAAGCATTTATTCCAACTGCGTCACCTATGTTTTTTAAGTTTTCTTTTTTCAAAATTGAAATTAACTCCTTTTTAATATTCTTTACTACTCCTGGGCCTTTATACACCATACCTGTATAGAGCTGCACTGCACTAGCTCCGCTAGTTATTTTTTCAAAAGCTGCCTGCCCAGAGTCAACACCTCCTACACCAATAATTTGTATCTTTCCTTTAATTTCTTTGTAGAATTTTTTTATTAATTTTGTAGATCTGTCTCTTAAAGGTTGTCCAGATAATCCACCAATTTCATTTTTTTTATTGTCGTTTAAATTATCTTCACGAATTTCAGTTGTATTTGATAATATTATCCCAGAGATTTCGTGTTTAATGATAACTTCAATGATCTTGCTTATTTCTTTATCTTTTAAATCTGGGGAAAGCTTTACTGCTATAGGTTTAGAAAGGTTACTCTCCTTCTTAATTTTATTTATACCTGCTAAAAGTTTTTCTAATTCTTTTTGGTCATGAAAGTCCCTTAGTCCTTCAGTATTAGGGGATGATATATTGATAGTTATATACGCACCATAATGAGAAATCTTTTTTAAACATTTATAAAAATCCTCCTCTTTGTTGATGGTATCTTTATTAGGTCCGATATTTATTCCTAAAAAACCATCTGGTAGATTGTTTGATATTCTTTTAAAAACAACATCTGAGCCATGATTGTTAAAGCCTAAACGATTTATTAAAGCTTGATCTTTTTCTAATCTAAAAACTCTTGGTTTAGGATTACCGAGTTGCCTTTTTGGTGTGACCGTTCCAACTTCTACAAAACCATAGCCTAATTTAAATAATGAATTATATACTTCTGCGCTTTTATCAAAACCTGCCGCCAATCCAATAGGATTGGGCAACTTTTCATTAAATAATGTAGTTTCGAGCATTTCTTCTTGATCAACATAAAAAATACTTTTTGGAAGAACATTAAATTTTAAGGATTTTATTGCTAAATCATGGGCAACTTCAGGATCTAGTGAAAAGATATAAGGTTTAAAAATTGAAAACATTATTTTATTTTACCACTTATTAAGTTAATTGTTTCATTAAGTCCAAAAAAACTTATAAAAAAACCCATCCGTGGTCCATTTTCATCTCCAAATACTACTTCATAAATTAATTTAAACCAATCTCTGAGATTTTTATCATATCCGTTTTCTTTTCCAACAGTGTAAACATAAGTTTGAATTTCCTCAGGTGTTAAAGATTTGTCAATTTGTTTCAATTTAAGTACTAAATTTTCTAAAGCCTTTTTCTCTTTAGTATTAGGTTTTTTAAACTTTTTATTAGGCTCAACTTTATCTTTAAAGTAGTTAATTGCATATTCAGTAAGCCCATCTAAAATTTTATAATCCACTGGTTTAATTTCTTTATGAAATTTATTAATAAATTTCCATAAAATATCTTTATTATCAGCGTTACTCGATCCAACTAAATTTAATAACATGGAAAAAGGCATGATAATTTTTTCCTTTGGTGGATTTCCGTTGTGTATATGCCAAACTGGATTCAGTATTTGATCTTTTAATTCTTGGATAGGATACTTTTCAATATTAGATAAATATTCATCTACAGTTTTTGGGACAATTTCGGAATAAAGTTTTTTAGCTCTTCTAGGATTGGGATACATATACATTGATAGACTTTCAGGTGAAGCGTATCTTAGCCATTCCTCCATGGAAACTCCATTTCCTTTTGACTTTGAAATCTTTTCACCTTTCTCATCTAAGAATAATTCATAGGCAAATCCATTAGGTGGACTTTTACCTAAAATTTTACATATTTTATTAGATAAAATTGCACTTTCCATTAAATCTTTCCCATACATTTCAAAGTCAACGTCAAATGTAAACCACCGCATTGCCCAATCAACTTTCCATTGAAGTTTGCAATTTCCATCTAAAATGTTTGTTTCTAATTTTTCATTATTGTTATCGAAGACAACTTTTCCAGTTTTTTTATCCATGCTAAATAAAGGTATCTCAAGAACCTTTCCAGATTTAGGGCATATGGGTAAGAATGGACAATAAGTTTTTCTTCTTTCCTCTCTTAAGGTAGGTAAAATTATATTCATTATATCATCATATTTTTCAAGGACACGCATTAAAGAATTATTGAAAACTCCTTTTTTATAATTTTCTGTTGAGCTTTTAAAATCAAATTTAAATTTAAATTTATTTAAAAAAGCTTTTAACATTTCATTGTTATGCTCTCCAAAACTTTTAAATTTTTTAAATGGATCAGGTATTGCTGTTAAAGGTTTTCCTAAATTCTTTCTTAAAATATCACTATCTGGTATGTTATCAGGAACTTTTCTTAAACCATCCATGTCATCTGAAAAAGTAATTAACTCATTATCAATTTTTTGTATATGATTTAGCGCATTAATCATCATCGATGTTCTGGCTACTTCACCAAAAGTTCCAATATGTGGAAGTCCACTGGGTCCGTATCCAGTCTGAAATGTAATCTTATTCTTTTTAGCAATAATAGCTTTTCTATCTTTTAAAAGTTTTCTTACTTCAACAAAAGGCCATGATGAGGTAGTCTGAATTAAATTCTTATCAAGCATTATTATGGTTTATTAAATTTTATTCGCAAAATACAGACTATAATGTATGATATTAAGTTGAATTTTAAAACTATATAAATAATCTCACTTAAAATGGCTACTAACAAAACTATCTTTTTTCTAATAGGTATATTGTTGATTGTTTTGGGAGCTTCAATGTTAGCACCCTACTCTTTACAAATTTTATTTAAAGAGGAAAGTCATAGTTTTATCTCTGCATCTATAGTCACTATTTTTATTGGATCATTGTTTGTCTTGGGAAATCTTGAGAAAGATTTAAAATTAAATTTGAGACAAACTTTTTTATTCTCATCTTTAGCTTGGTTTATGATAGCTACATTTGGTAGTTTACCATTTCTGCTTTCTAAGCAAGAATTTACCTTTAGTGAGGCATTCTTTGAAAGTATGTCAGGTATAACAACAACTGGTGCAACAATAATTTCTAATTTAGATAATAGTCCAAAAAGTATTTTGCTTTGGAGAGCCATAATGCAGTGGTTAGGTGGCATTGGAATAGTGGTGATGGCTATAACTATACTCCCGTTACTTCAGGTTGGTGGAATGCAATTATTTAAAGTAGAGGGACCAGACAGCACAGAAAAAATATTACCAAGGACAATCGAAGTAGCAGCAACAATAATATCAATATATATAATTCTTACTTTCTTATGTGGTTTCTTTTATTGGATATTTGGAATGACGATATTTGACAGCATTAGTCACTCTATGACAACAATCGCAACAGGTGGTTTTTCAACTCATGATAAATCAATTGGTTTTTTTAAAAATCCTAATATAGAAATTGTTGCCAGTATATTTATTATATTAGGTAGCATTCCCTTCATTGCTTATTTAAAATTTGCCCAAGGAAATAGGAAGATTTTTTTTCAAGATGTTCAAATTAAAGGTTTAATTTATTTGCTAATAATTTCAATAACGGTAATGTTTTTTTATTTATTATTTACAAATTATGAAACAAATATATTTGATAAAATTAGAATTTCCTCCTTTAATGTAATTTCAATATTGTCTGGCACTGGTTATGTAACTGATGACTTTGGTTTATGGGGAAAATTTTCTTTAATTTTTTTCTTATTTTTAATGTTTATAGGAGGTTGTGCTGGTTCGACTGCATGTGGAATAAAGATATTTAGATTACAAATGCTTTTAATTTTTTTGAAAAACCAAATTAAAAAGCTTATTTCTCCAAATAGTGTTATTATAAATAAATATAACAACCAAAAAATTTCCGATAGTTTTATTAATTCTGTAATTATTTTTATTTTTACTTTTTTGTTCATTTTTTTGATACTTGCTATGCTATTATCAATAAGCGGGCTTGATTTTATTACGTCTATCTCTGGTGCTGCTAGCTCAATCTCAAATGTAGGACCAGGGCTTGGTGATATAATTGGGCCTAATGGAAATTATAAAGATATACCTGACCTGTCAAAATGGATATTATCTTTTGGAATGTTGCTTGGAAGATTAGAGCTTTTTGCAGTTTTGGTTTTATTTTTTCCATCATTCTGGAGAGATTAAATTATGGAAATTTATAAGAAACAATCATTGTCTGAAACATTTAAAGTCTATTTTGATATTAGAATGGTTAAGATATTACTTCTAGGTGCCATTAGTGGTTTTCCATGGGTAATTATAGGAAGTAGCCTGAGTCTTTGGTTAAAAGAAGATGGTTTAAGTAGAAGTACTATTGGATGGGCAGGACTAATTTTTGCAGTGTATGCATTTAATTATCTTTGGGCACCAATTATTGACAGAGTAAGGATTCCTTTGTTAACGGAAAAATTAGGTCATAGACGTGGATGGATCGTAACAATGCAAATTATTATTTTAATCAGCTTAATTTTTTGGAGTTTAATAAACCCTACTGCAAATTTGGCCCTAGTAATTAGTATTGGTTTGATAATTGCGATTGCATCTGCCACGCAGGATATTACTGTCGATGCACTAAGGATTGAGCAAATAAGTGAGCATGAGGGAAAATCTATGCAAGCAGGTGCTGCAATGGCAGTAGTTGGATGGTGGACTGGTTATAAGTTAGGCGGAATGATTGCTCTAAACTCAGCAGAATTTTTTCAAAATTCTGGATTTGAAAATTACTGGCAAATAACTTTTTTAGTTTTAGGAATTTTTATAATTGCTTGTAACATTGGTTTAATGTTTGTTAAAGAAACTCAAAACTTAGATAGAGCTGAAACTCAAAGGCAAACTGATGAAATGATTGTGAGCAAATTAGGCTCTTCAAATATAATTTCTAAGTCTGCTGCTTGGCTAACCGGGACTGTAATTGGTCCTGTGATAAGTTTCTTTAAAAAAAACGGATTTAATATTGCTATTGCCATTTTAGGTTTTGTTTTTCTTTTTAAAATCGGTGAAGCGTTCTTAGGTAGGATGTCTGTAATCTTCTATAAAGAAATCGGATTTACCAAATCTGATATAGCACTTTATTCAAAAGGTTTGGGTTGGATCACCACAGTAATCTTTACTTTATTAGGAGGTTTATTTGCCATTCGCTCAGGAGTAATTAAAGCAATGTTTGTCTCAGGTATACTAATGGCTTCAACAAATTTATTATTCTCGCTATTGGCTTGGTATGGAAAATCTGAATTATTATTCGCAATTGCAGTAATATTCGATGATATGGCAGCAGCATTTGCCACTGTTGCATTTGTAGCTTTTATTTCAATGTTAGTTGATAGAACTTATACGGCTACTCAATATGCGCTTCTTGCCTCAATTGGAACAGCAGGGAGGACAACGCTAGCCGCCTCATCCGGGGCTTTAGTCGACTGGTTAAATGGTGATTGGGGTATATTCTTTATACTTACTGCTATAATGGTAATACCTTCTCTTATATTTCTCTACATGATTAAAGATAAGCTAAAGTTGAATGACTAAAAACCTGTCTAACAGTTATTCAGTAATCAACCTTCATAAAAAGCCGTCTACAAAATCAGAGGTAGTAACTCAAATGCTTTATGGTGAAAGTTTTTCAATTTTTAAAAGGTATGGTAGATGGCTAAAAATTAAGATCAAAGAAGACGGCTATAAGGGCTACATTCAAAATAAAAATTTTTCCGAATTTTTAAAACCAAGCCATAAAGTCAGCGTGTTAAAAGCAAATATTTATAGACTTCCTAATAAAAGTAAAAGGGTAAATATAATGCCTTTTGGTTCAAAAATAAAAGTCTTAGAGGGGAAAAATAATTTTTTAAAATTTTTAAAAGGCTGGATTCATAAAAATGATTTAAAACCAATTTCATATGTTGAAAAAAATCCATTTAAAAAAATACATATTTTTAAAAGTATAAAATATAAATGGGGAGGTAAATCTTTTAAAGGAATTGATTGTTCAGGTTTAATACAAATATTTTTGAATTTTAATAATAAATTTTGTCCCAGAGATGCTAAAGACCAAGTCAGATACTTTAAAAAAAATGTTAAATTAAAAAATATCAAAAGGAATGATATTATATTTTGGAAAGGTCACGTTGCTTTGGCCATTTCGAATAAAAAACTAATTCATGCTTACGGTCCTATGAAAAAAACTGTTATTATGGGAATTAATCAAACAATTAAGAGGATTGAAAAAACTGCTAAATTAAAGGTGATAGGAATTAAAAGGCTATAAAAAGCAAAGGCAGCTTCAGTCTCCCTCCACTGCCCTTAAAAGTAGTTTAATCGATTCGAGTATTAATTTTAAGACTCTTTTAAGTTGAATGTGGATAATAAGTTAAATTAAAATAATGGCGGAGAGAGAGGGATTCGAACCCTCGAAACGGTTTCCCGTTTACACGCTTTCCAAGCGTGCGCCTTCAACCTAGCCTTCTAGAATCATAGATTAGTGCTACATAATTTTCTGAGATCTTAAAAAAGTTGAGCTACTGACGACCAGGCGGAGTCAATTATTAAACCATCAATTCTCTGCATTGGTAACATTATAGCATTTATGATTCTCATATGGACGTCCACGTGATCTTGTTTCGAGTGTTACTTTACAACTTGCAATGTTTTTATCTTTAACAAATGTATAAATAACATCATAATAACTAGACTCTGGCATAGGTGTAACTTCGACTAATTTAAAACCCATCTCCATTAGAGTAGCTGGTGTTGCACCTTTTAGATAATAGTCCCCAGCAATTAGCTGATTGCTCCAAAATAAGATAATTAATGTTATTAAAAATTTTTTCATATTGACGACCATACGACGACCAATTCATTTTAGTATAAATCTTAGGTTGTGCAAGATCTTTAAAAATGGCGGAGAGAGAGGGATTCGAACCCTCGAAACGGTTTCCCGTTTACACGCTTTCCAAGCGTGCGCCTTCAACCACTCGGCCACCTCTCCATTTTTAATCAAGTTCAATCTGATCTTTGTAATTTTTAATTAACTTTTTATCTTGCTCACTTTTATGTAAAATAATATTTTCACAAACTAAAATATCTAGGTCAGTTCCCATAAAACATTTAAACGCATCTTTTACATTGCAAACAATAGGCTCCCCCCTTATATTAAATGATGTATTTACTAAAATAGGACAATTAGTAATTTTCTTAAATTCAAGTAATAAATCATAGTATTTGGGATTTGTGTCTTTATGAACAGTTTGAACTCTAGCTGAATAATCAACGTGAGTTACAGCTGGTATTGAGGATCTTTTTAAATTCAATCTTTCTATACCAAATAATCTTTTACTATTTTCAGTTTCTTTTATTTGAAGATTTTTTTTTACTTCAGCTACCAAGAGCATATACGGGCTGTCGCAATTTAAGTTAAACCATTCATTTAAATCTTCTCTCAATATTGATGGGGCAAATGGTCTAAAACTTTCTCTAAACTTTATCTTCAAATTCAAATTTTTTTGCATTTTCTCGGATCTTGGGTCTGCAATTATTGATCTTGAACCAAGAGCCCTTGGCCCGAATTCCATTCGACCTTGAAACCAACCCACAATTTTTCCTGAGTTTAATTCTTTGGCAATATTTTCACAAACTCTTTCTCTTTCATATCTCGTAAAGTTTGCACCGAGTTCTTTCAAAGTATTTTCTATATATTTCTCCTCATATTTTGGTCCTAAATAGGAACCGCTCATACTATCTTTTAGTTCATTTACATATCTAGGCCTCGATAGCTCGTGGTGCCAAAATGCTAATGCTGCGCCTAGAGATCCACCCGCATCTCCAGATGCAGGCTGTATCCACACATTATCAAAAATTTTATTTTTAACTATTTTTCCATTAGCTACACAATTTAAAGCCACACCTCCTGCTAAACATAGATTCTTAATCTTAGTTTCTTTTTGAATATTTCTCACTAATCTTAAAACTATGATCTCAATTACTTCTTGTATTGATGCGGCTATATCCATATGAAACCTAGTGAGCAATTCATTTCTGGGATCCCTTACTTTATGTCCAAACAATTTTGAGAACTTTTCGTTTGTCATTGTAAGACCTGTGGCAAAATTAAAATATTTCATATTTAATTTAAATGATCCGTCTTCTTTTAAGTGAATTAATTCTTTGATAATTTTATCTGTATATTTCGGTTCCCCGTAAGGTGCTAATCCCATTACTTTGTATTCACCGCTATTTACTTTAAATCCTATGTAATAAGTGAATGCCGAGTATAATAAGCCTATAGAGTGTGGAAAATGAATCTCCTTAATCATTGAAATTTTCTCATTTTTACCTATTGCAATTGTTGATGTAGCCCACTCTCCTACGCCATCTAAAGTTAAAATTACCGCCTCCTCAAAAGGTGAGGGGTAAAAAGCACTTGCGGCATGACTAAAATGATGTTCGGAGAAACTAATTTTGTTTATATCATTGAATCGATTATCATTTCTCTTTAATTGCTCAAAAAGAAATTTTTTTTGGAAAAGTTTTTCTCGTAACCATAAAGGCATTGACATTAAAAAAGATGCAAAACCTTTAGGAGCAAAAGCCAAATATGTTTCAAGTAATCTCTCAAACTTTAAGAATGGTTTCTCGTAAAATACTACTTGGTCGATTTGACTTAAATCTAATTTTGCTTCATTTAAGACGTATTTAATTGAGTGATACGGATAACTTGAGTCATGTTTTTTTCTAGTGAATCTCTCTTCTTGTGCCGCTGCTAAAATTTTACCATTAATTATAATTGAAGCTGCACTATCGTGATAAAATGCAGATATACCAAGTATAGAATTCATAATTTATTTTTCTCAATCATTAAGATTTAATTTAAAAAATCGTATAAATAAAAGGTGCTACTACTGATCCCTGACTTAAAACTATTAAAGCGCCAAATAAAGCTAAAACAATAATGATAGGAAATAACCAATATTTTTTTCTTTCTTTTAGAAATAGATAAAATTCTTTAAAAAAACTTAACATCTAAAATTGCCTTTTCATTGTATTTATATTTTTTGTTCTTTTAATCCAATACGAGTCATCTTTATTAAACTTAAGATTTAGAATATCTTTGCCAGCTAAACGCATCAAAAGACCAATAGGAGTTATAATTATGAAATAAATAAATCCCATTACAATAGGGGCGATAATCTTTCCTAAAATTTCACCAAGTTTTATCCAACTTTTTTTAGCAGGCGTAAGAATTTTAGAGTTTGTAATGCCCAAAACTAAAAATATCGATGCCACAACAAATGCCCATAATCTTATTGAGTCTGAATAAATCAATGGCCAAAAAGCTATCAATAAAAATATTATAAAAAATAAAATTCCAAAACTTTTATTATTTTCTTTTTTTTTCATATTAAATTATTAGCTAATACTTTT
Organism: uncultured Pelagibacteraceae bacterium; assembly: GCA_902618555.1. GTDB lineage: Bacteria > Pseudomonadota > Alphaproteobacteria > Pelagibacterales > Pelagibacteraceae > Pelagilacustribacter. Next base: position 34,753 of record CACNAY010000001.1, on the reverse strand, counting down.
ATTGAATTCAATTTCTTTTAGTCTTCTAAATTTAAGAAAAAATTACCTTTTTAAAAGTTTTTTAATTCCTTCCTCGATAGAAATCTTTGGTTTCCAATTAATCTCTTTTTTTATTTTTAATATATTTGCTTGAGAATTTTTAGGTTCTCCTGGCCTAAATGGTATAAATTTCTTTTTACCTCCAAATAATTTAGCGATAGTATTAATTGATGTCCTTTTTCCTGAACCTAAATTATATATTTTATTAACTGATTTACTTTGTATTACTTTTACTAAAGCGCTTACTAGGTCATCAACGTGTATAAAATCTCTAGTCTGCTTACCGTCTCCAACGACTGTTAAAGGTTTTTTATTTTTTTTTTGTGATATAAAGTTACCCATGACAGCACTGTATTGACTTAAGATATCTAATCTTGGGCCATAAACATTAAAAAATCTGAGAGAGATATTAGGCATATTAAACATTGATGCGTATCTCATTACTATTTCCTCGCCAATAAATTTTGTAACTGCATAAGGATGTCTAAGATCAATTTTATCTTTTTCTGATGTTGGAAAGCTTTTTGGTGTGCCATAACAACTTGCTGATGCAGCATAAATTAATTTTTTAATTTTTACTTTTTTTGCACCCTCTACTACATTAAGTGTACCAATGACATTATTTTTATAATATTTTTTTGGATTTTTAATGCTTGGTATAATTTGAGCTAAAGCAGCTAAATGAAAAATGTAATCGGCTCCTTTAAAGTATTTGGCTAAATTTTTCCCCTTTGATATGTCAATTTTTACAATCTTCAAATCTTTTTTTTTATGTTGGGCTAAGTTAGATTTCTTTCCTGATACAAAATTATCTAAAACAACAACTTTGTGGCCAATGTTTATCAAATGATCCACCAAATTACTGCCTATAAAGCCTGCGCCACCTGTAATTATTGACTTTGGGGTATTCACGTTATTTGAAAATTTTTTTATTTTTAATTTCTCTATCATCTCTTTTATTTAAAATCATCAATTGATTTATTAAATTCAATAATGAACTCTTTATTTGTAGGTAAATTATTTTTAGTCATATCCTTTTGAATTTTCTTATAATTTTTTTTAATATGGTTTATCGTTTCAAAGAAATTCAAAAAATTTCTTTTAGAGATGAAAATGCCTCTTTTGTTTCCAATTACGTGCTTGATTTCATCAAAAATTACGACTGGTCTTCTCCTAGCTAAAGCTTCTAGCAAAACCATGGGATGGCCTTCGGTAAATGAGGGTAATACAAATATATTGTGGTCATCATAATATTTAATTAATCTTAGTTTGTTATTCTGAGTTGTCTGAATATTAACATTGCTTTGATTTATTTTGTAAGATGTATTTTTTTCTCCGCCTACAATCGTTAAAAATATATTACGTTTATTTTTAATAATTTTAGCAAGAGAGAATATACCTTTTTCTACCCTGATTCTTCCCACATATAATAATTTAAAATTTTTTAAATCTGGTTGTTTAGGTTTTCTTAACCAAACAGAGTCGATTTGAGACGGATAAACAACCTTGCCTTTATGTCCTCGTAAAATATATTTTCTGCAACTTATCAAATTTGAGATTAAAGATATAAAACTAAACATCAAATGATAAATTAATTTTCCAAAATTGCCTAGGATAGCTTTATATTCACCATATCCATCACTTCTTAAGTATACAATTGGTGTTTTACCAAAGAGTTTCAAAATTACGCAAATGATAAAAGTGTATGGTGATATAGAAATTATAAGATACTTGGTATTATCAACTTTTGTAGATTTTATTATTTCCGATAAGTAAGAAAAAATATTTGAAAAAATTTTGACTTTTTTTAATTTAATTTCATGTGATCTTTGCTTTTTAGACTTTCTTCCAAATAAATTAACATCAAATTTTTTGTTTAAAGCTTCTGGAGTAGATTTTGAGTCTAGATTATCACAAAAATATTTATTTTCTTTTAGGGAAATACTTTCATTTGAAAAGATAAATAGTTTATTTTTCATTAGTTTTCTTTATTAATTTTCAAAACTCCGATAAAGGCTTCTTGGGGAATCTCAACTTTTCCAAATTGTTTAGATCTAGCTTTTCCTTTTTTTTGCTTTTCCAAAAGTTTTCTTTTACGGTCAGTAGCGCCACCACCATGAATTTTGGTCAATACATCTTTTTTAAATCCCTTTATTGACTCTCTTGCTACAATTTTTCCTCCTATTGCAGCTTGGACTGGTATCATAAAATTATGCCTTGGAATTAAGTCTTTTAATTTTTCACAAACTTGTCTCCCAGTTTTTTGAGCAAAATCTTTGTGAATAATCATAGCTAGTGCATCAACTGGTTCTGAATTGACTAAAATCCCCAACTTTACAAGATCTCCTTCCCTGTAGCCTGAAATTTCATAATCAAAACTAGCATAACCGCTTGAAACAGATTTTAACCTATCATTAAAATCGAAAACGACTTCATTGAGTGGGAGATCATAAGATAGCACTGCTCTGTTACCTGTATAAGAAAGATTAGTTTGTACACCTCTTTTATCTTGGCAAATTTTGATTATTGATCCTAGATACTCATCCGGAGTTATCACAGTAGATTTAATCCATGGTTCTTCGATTTTTTCTATTTGTGAAGGATCGGGCATATTTGAAGGATTTTGTAAATTAAGGATTTTACCTTTTGTTTTATGTACTTTGTAAATTACTCCAGGTGTAGTGGTGATTAAATTTACATCAAATTCTCTTTCTAATCTTTCGGTAATTATTTCGAGATGTAATAATCCTAAGAATCCACACCTGAATCCAAGACCTAGCGCACTTGATGACTCTGGTTCATACGAGAAGCTAGCATCATTTAATTTTAATTTAGCTAATCCGTCTTTTAATTTTTGATATTCAGAACTGTCTACTGGAAATAAACCACAAAAAACTACAGGTTTGCTTGGTTTAAAACCTGGGAGAGGTTCATTAATTAAATTGGAGGCATCACATATTGTGTCTCCTACTTTTGTTTCCGATAAAGACTTAATTCCGGTAATAATAAAACCTATTTCGCCTGAATTTAGCTCAGAAATGTCATTTGGTTTAGGAGTAAATACTCCAACTTTTTCAATTACGTGCTCTTGATTATTAGACATTAATTTTATTTTCATACCTTTTTTAAGTTTACCATCAATAACTCTTACAAGAATAACAACACCTAAATAACTATCGTACCAACTATCCACCAATAAACATTTTAATTTTTCATTTGGTTCTCCCTTTGGAGGCGGCAACTTATTTATAATTGCTTCTAAAATATTATCAATTCCTTCTCCAGTTTTGCCTGAACATGAAATAGCATTTGTTGTTTCGATACCAACAACATCTTCAATTTCTTTTTTTGTTTTTTCTATGTCTGACGCAGGTAGATCAATTTTGTTTAAAATAGGTATTACTTCATGGTTAATATCAAGCGCTTGATAAACATTAGCTAGAGTTTGTGCTTCTACTCCTTGAGTACTATCCACAATCAGAAGGGAACCCTCACAAGCAGATAATGATCTACTTACCTCATAGCCAAAATCGACATGCCCAGGCGTATCTATAATATTCAATATATAGTCTTTTCCGTCTTTTGATTTATATTTCAGTTTTACAGTCTGAGCTTTTATTGTGATGCCCCGCTCTCTTTCTATATCCATCGAGTCCAAAACTTGTTGCTTCATCTCACGCTCAGTTAAGCCTCCACATTTATGAATAATTCTATCCGCAATTGTTGATTTACCGTGATCAATATGCGCAATTATAGAAAAATTACGTATTCTTTTTATATCTGACATTTAGGACCTAATTACAGCGCCGGTTTTTTCTTTTACGACCTCAATGATTTTTTTGCTTATCTGATCTAAATCTTTTTCGCTTAAAGTTTTATTTGTGGATTGCAAAGTAACATTAATCGCGACTGATTTTTTATCTTTAGGAATATTTCCGCCTTCGTAAATATCAAAAGTAGTCACTTCTTGAATAATTGAAGTGTCAATATCTTTTATGATTTTTTCTAGTAAGCCTATTTTAAAAATTTTATCAACTACAAAAGCAAAATCCCTTTGAGATTTTTGAAAATCGGATGGTTGAAAACTTCTCTTTGTTTGTCTGATTTTTTTATTAGGTTCGGGTATATTCTTTAAAAATATTTCCAGACCATAAACATTTGGTTCTTTAAAATCTAATCTTTTTATTATGGCAGGATGTAGTTCTCCAAAGTATGCAAGATGAGGTCCCTTTTCTGATTTTAGATTTATAGAACCGGATCTTCCTGGATGATAACACTGTTTTGTTTTATCGTTTATAAATAAATCTTTTTCAGATACCCCAAGTTCAATTAAAGTTTTGACTACGTCACTTTTTATATCAAACACATCTATATTTCTCTCCTTCTCAATCCAGCTTTTTCTATTTACTTTCCCTGACTTTAAAGCACCAACTACAATTTGTTGTTCTCCAGGATTTTTTCCAAAAAACACTGGTCCTATTTCAAATAAAGATACATCTTCATAACCTCTATCTTGGTTTTTTTTTAGGTAAAGTGAAAGATTTGAAAAGATTGATCTTCTCAAAACATTAAGGTCAGAGGATATTGGATTCAAAATTGGAATTTCTTTTTCACCCTTTGAAAATTGACTATCAATCTTAGAATCGGTAAATGACCAGGTAACTGACTCGAGAAATCCTTTTGATGCAAGAGATCTTTGTGACAGATGAAATAGCTTTTGTTTAAAATTTAAAGTTTCACTTTCTCTTATTCTCTCGGGTGTGATTAATTTAATATTTTTGAAACCTTTAATTCTAATAAGTTCCTCAATTATATCTACATCTTGATTAATATCTGGTCTCCATGAAGGAATTTCTACTTTAAGATCTTTTTTTCCTTTTTTGCAAACAAAACCTAATGAAATCAGAATCTTTTGTGCCTCTTTGAGAGATATTGGTATACCAATTAAATTTTCAAAATTATCAATATTAAAATTAATAATTTTACTTTTTTGAGAATTTTTTCCAGTAATTTCAAATTTGCTTGCTTCCCCTCCACAAATTTTCAATATCAAATCGGTAGCAACTTTTAAGCCCTCTAATATAGAATTGGGATCGATGCCTCTTTCAAATCTATATTTTGCATCAGTGTTAATTGCTAGCTCTCGAGATGTTTTTCTGATGGAAGATGGTAGAAAATATGCAGACTCAAGTAAAATATTTTTAGTGTCAAACTCTGTCGAAGTTTTTGTTCCCCCAATAATTCCACCAAGGCCCAGAACACTAGACTTATCAGTAATAACACACATACCTTTATTAAGTTTATATTTTTTATTGTCTAATGCTTCAAACTCTTCACCCTCTTTTGAATCTCTGACAATAATCTCTTTATCAATTTTATCTGCATCGTAAGCGTGTAGCGGACGGTTCAAATCAAACATCACATAATTAGTGATGTCAACAACTGCAGAAATTGGTTTTAAGCCAAGGGCATGCAGTTTATTTTTTAACCATTCAGGACTTTCTTTATTGACTATATTTTTAATATAACAGCTTCCAAATGTTAGACACCCTTGATGCTTATCTTTAGTAATTGAGGTCTTAACTTTATGTTTGTAGCTTTGTTTTATCTTTTTTCTTTTTATAGTTATTAATTTGCCTATTCCAGTAGAAGATAAATCTCTCGCAATACCTCTTATGCCTAAACAGTCTGGTCTATTTGGCGTAATTGCTATATCGATTGATTTTTCCAATTTACTTTTAAAGTAACTTTTTCCTATATCTTTTTCCTTAACATTAAGCTCTATTATTCCATCACTCTCATCTGATAAATTTAATTCACTTTCAGAACACAACATTCCGTGAGACTCGACTCCCCTTATTTTAGCAATTTTTAATTGAAATTTTGTTTTAGGTATTATGGCCCCAGGCGGAGCATAAATTGTTATAAGACCATCTCTTGCGTTAGACGCTCCACATACAACTTTTAAAGTTTCTTTTCCGCCAATGTTTACATCGCACACTTTTAATTTATCTGCGTTAGGATGTTTCTCAGATTTGATAATTTTAGCTATTTTAAATTCACTTAGCTCTCCAGAGTTTTCTTTTGCACTTTCAACCTCTAAGCCGATATTAGTGAGTTTGCTAATAATTTCGTTTTCGTTTGCATTAGTTTTCAAATGCTCTTTTAACCATGGAAGTGTAATAATCATTTGCTTAAACCTCTATAATTAGTCGGCACGTCTAAAGGATCAAAACCAAAATGACTTAACCATCTATAATCTGTTTCAAAAAAAGCTCTTAGATCGTTAATTCCATATTTTAACATAGCCAAACGATCAATACCCATGCCGAATGCAAATCCTTGATATTTTTTTGGATCAACTTTTGCATTTTTTAGAACATTGGGATGTACCATCCCACAACCTAAGATTTCTAACCATTTATCTCCTTCACCAATTATAATTTTTTCATTCTCAACTCTATATCCAATATCTACTTCAGCAGATGGTTCGGTGAATGGAAAATGACTAGGTCTAAATCTCATTTTAACATTTTTGACCTCAAAAAATTCTTTAATAAAATAATCCAAGCATCCCTTAAGATGGCCCATAGTAATATTTCTATCAATGTGAAGACCTTCTAATTGATGAAACATTGGAGCATGAGTTTGATCACTATCGCATCTATAAGTTCTTCCGGGAACAATTATTTTAAATGGTGGTTTTCCATCAAGCATTGCTCTTATTTGAACAGGAGAAGTGTGCGTTCTCAAAAGAAGTTTTTTATTTTTTTCTAAATAAAATGTGTCATGCATATCCCTTGCTGGATGATCCTCTGGTGTGTTTAATGCCGTAAAATTATTATACTCAGTTTCGACATCCGGACCTTCTGCAACAGTAAAACCTATTTCAGAAAAAATAGAGGAAATTTCATCTATAACTTGAGAAACTGGATGAATTTTTCCTTGTTGATATGGTCGGATCGGTAAAGTTACATCAACTTTTTCATTTTTTAATTTATCGCTGATTTCCGCATTTTCTATTTCAAAACTTTTCTGTTCAATTTGATTAGATAAATCATCTTTAATTTTATTTAAATTTGAAGCAAAATCTTTTCTCTTAACAGGTTCTAGCGCGCCTAGTTTTTTGAATTGTTGCGTGATTTGCCCATTTTTTCCAAAAAACTCTGTTTTTAAATTTTGTAAATCTTCCTTATTCTTAACAGAATCAATCTTTGCATTAAAAATAGAATTTATTTTATCCAAATCACTCATCGGTTAATTGATTTTTTATATTAAAGTTTGCGTTAAATCAAAGACCCTTTTATCCAAGGGAGGATTGAACCTTTTTTACTACTGATTTAAAGACTTCTGGATTGTTGTAAGCTAATTCAGCTAAAACTTTTCTATCTAATTTAATTTTAGATTTAGCTAAACCATTAATAAATTTTGCATACGTAAGACCCTCAGCTCTAACACCCGCATTTATTCTTTGGATCCACAATGATCTAAATTCCCTTTTTTTTGCTCGTCTATCTCTATATGCATATTGCATCGCTTTTTCCATTGCTTGACGAGCTATTCTGATGGTGTTTTTTCTTCTACCGTACTGACCTTTTACTGATTTTAAAACTTTTTTATGTTTCGCTCTACTTACAACACCACGTTTTGTTCTTGCCATATTATCCTCTCAAGTTATATGGCATATACGACTTTACAATTTTTGAGTCTTGCTTTGTCATTATCGTTGTGCCTCTTTGTTTTCTGATTTGTGAATTTGTTCTTTTAATCATTCCATGACGTTTTCCTGCTTGGGGCATTTTAATTTTTCCTGAAGCAGTAAATCTAAATCTTTTTTTAGCAGAGCTTTTAGTTTTTAATTTTGGCATAAATATTTCAGGACTTATATAGACAATAATTAATCATAGCAAGTGACTATTATGATTAATTTAAATAGGTTGAATAATCATAACCATTTGCTTACCCTCAAATTTAGGGTGACTCTCGACTTTTGCTACATCTTTTGTCTCTTCAATGATTTTATTCATTAATTCTTTTCCCAAATCAGTATGTTGCATTTCTCTACCCTTAAATTTTACGGTAAACTTAACTTTATCTCCTTTTACTATAAATTTTTTTGCATTTTTTATTTTAAAATTATAATCATGGGTTTCTGTTCCTGGTCTTAATTTTATTTCTTTTAGTGAAACAGTTTTTTGTTTTTTCTTTGCTAAATTTGCTTTTTTTTGAAGATCATATTTATATTTACCTATGTCCATAATTTTACAAACAGGAGGATTTGCATTGGGTGAAATCTCGATCAAATCTAAATCTTCTTGTCTAGCCAACTCTATTGCCCTCTTTAAAGGGAGAACGCCAATATTAGAACCATCGCTTCCAATTACTTGAACATCCAAAGCTCTTATCCTTTCGTTAGCCCTAGGACCTTGAGGTTTTGTTCTTCTATGAAAATAATTTGGTTTAGAGTTCGACACTTAATTTAAAGGTAGCCTATTTAAGTCTATCATATTTTTTATTAATTCTTCTCTTTTCATAATCACTTGTTTATCCGAACCCAACTTTCGCACAGTTACGGTATTATCTGCAACTTCTTTTTTTCCACAAACAAAAATATATGGCACTTTTGCAAGAGAATGTTCTCTAACTTTATAGTTGATCTTCTCATTTCTCAAATCCATCTCACATTTTATACCTTCTTTAAATAGATCTTCAAATAACTTTTTAACATAAATATTATTTTCATCTGCAATTGTGCAAACAACTACTTGAGCCGGAGCTAACCAAAAAGGTAACTTACCGGCATAATTTTCAATTAAAATTCCAATGAATCTTTCTAAAGAACCAAATAAAGCTCTATGTAACATCACTGGAACTTTTTTACTCCCATCTTTAGCAACATAAGACGCTCCCAGTCTTCCTGGTAAATTTAAGTCTACCTGCAAAGTTCCACATTGCCAATCCCTTCCTATGGCGTCTCGCAAAACAAATTCAATTTTAGGTCCATAAAATGCACCCTCCCCTTTATTAATTGTGTATTCAAGTTTAGATTTTTTAATTGCAGTTAAAAGAGCAGCTTCCGACTTATCCCATACTTCATCGTCTCCAACCCTTTTCTCGGGTCTGTCTGAATACTTCAATATTACATTTTTAAATCCTAAGTCCTTATATATTTCTAAAATAAGTTTTGTAACAGACAGAGACTCTTCTGTTATCTGATCTTCCGTGCAAAAGATGTGTGCGTCATCCTGTGTAAAAGCTCTTACTCTTAATAATCCATGTAAAGCACCTGAAGGTTCATATCTATGAACTTTACCAAACTCAGAAAGTTTTAAAGGCAAATCTCTATAACTCTTTAAACCTTGATTAAAAACTTGAACACACCCCGGGCAATTCATTGGTTTTACGGCAAAAGTCTTTTCATCTGGTGTATCTGATGTAAACATATGCTCGCCAAACTTTTCCCAATGTCCCGATTTTTCCCATAGAGATTTGTCCAGAAGTTCAGGTGTGTTTATTTCTTTATATCCTGCAAGCCTTTGTTTCATTCTCATATATTCTATTAATCTTTGAAATAACAACCATCCCTTTTCGTGCCAAAAAACAGAGCCTGGACTCTCTTCTCTAAAATGAAATAAATCCATTTCCTTACCTAATTTTCTGTGATCTCTTTTTTCAGCTTCCTCCAATCTATGAAGATACTCATCTAAATCTTTTTTTGAACTCCAACAGGTTCCATAAATTCTTTGTAGCATTTCATTGTTAGAGTTTCCCCTCCAATATGCTCCTGATACTTTTGTTAACTTAAATGCTTTTCCAATTTTACTTGAAGAAGATAAATGTGGTCCTCTACATAAATCATGCCATGTATCACCATGATGATAAACAGAAAGTTCTTCATTTTCAGGTATGCTCTCTATAATTTCAGCCTTATACTTTTCACCTATCTTTTTAAAATGTGTTATAGCTTTATCTCTATCCCAAACTTCTCTTCTTGTTTTGACGTCTCTATCAATTATTTCTAACATTTTTTTTTCAATTTTAATTAAGTCATCACTTGTAAAAGGCTCTTTTCTTGCAAAATCATAATAAAAACCATTTTCTATTACCGGTCCGATTGTGACTTGTGTGCCAGGAAACAGCTCCTGAACAGCCATGGCCATTATATGAGCCGCATCATGTCTAATAACTTCAAGACCTTCTTTATCTTTGGAGGTAATAATTCTTACTTTTGAATCTTTGAAAATCTCATAACTTAAATCTTTTAATTCACCATTCACTTCCATAACTAAAGCAGATTTCTCCAATGACTTACTAATTTTTTTTGTAAGCTCAAATCCACTTATTGATTTCGTAAAAGGAATTTTTTTACCGTCTAATAATTGAATCTGGGGCATTAATTTTTTAATAGTTTCTTATATTCTCTAAGATTTGAGTCACACATTATTTCAACATCAAATTTTTTTGTTACGTTTTTTCTACCTTCGTTTCCCATTAATTTCAACTCCTCTTGACTCAATTGAATAACAGTATTTAAATTTTTCGCAAGTTCCCTTGGATCATCATATTTATATAAATAACCAGATTTTCTATTTAAAACTGTTTCTTTTGATCCTCCTATATTACTTGCAATGATTGGTTTGCCCATTGACTGAGATTCTACAGCTACTCGACCAAAAGCCTCAGGTTCAATTGAGGCTGAAACAACTACGTCTGCAAGGGAGTAAGCTAATGGCATCTCTTTACAATGATTTATAAACTTTACTTTTTTTATTAAGTTATATCTTTCAACTAAACTATGAAGTTTTTTTGAATAAACTTTTCTTCCTTGGTCAGAACCAAGTAAAACAGCCTGAAAATTGGTAATATTATAATCTTCAATTAGAATATTGAGTGCTTCTACAAATTTTTCTTGACCTTTCCATGTTGTTAATCTACCTGGCATTAAAATTGTAAATTTGTTTGTATCTATATTCCACTCTTTCTTAAGTCTTTCTTGTTTCAAAATTGAGATATTTTTTTGATTAAAATAATCTATATTAATACCTCTAAAAATAACTCTTAATTTTTTTTTCTTATTTAAATATTCGTTATAATTCTCATTAATATGGCCAAAAATAAAATTTGATCCAGCAATAGTTAATCTAGATCTTAACATAATACTATTATAAAATTTTTTAAATTTATTTTTAAAATTATAAGTTCCATGAAATGTTGTTACAAAAATTGTATTTGTAATAATGCATGCAAAATAACACGACCAGGCTGGAGCTCTACTTCTTGCATGTACAATATTTATTTTTTTGAAAATGATTAAAATTGATAAAAATAAAGCATTTAGAATAATCAATATTGGATTTTTTGAGTGGACTGGAAGTTTAAAAATCTTTACTTTATTTTTTTTTACAAATTTAATTAATTCTCCACCTGAAGTAGCAATAAATGAGCCGCAATCCTGCTCTGCAAGATAATGAGCAATATCATAACAGCCTGTTTCAGCACCTCCATACCCGAGTTTTGGAATTACTTGTAAAACATTTATTTTAGCATTCATCTTCTTTATATATAATAACAATTATTTAATCGTTATATGAAAAAATTTAAGTATCTAAAAATTTCGAATACCAAAAAGCTTAGATATATAGACAATTATTTTAGAAAGAAGCTATATATAATTTTTCTTCCTGGTTTTATGTCTGATATAGAAGGTGAAAAACCTCAAACTCTTTTAAAATTCGCAAAAAAGAACAAATTGGGTTTTTTAAGTTTAGAATACTCCGGTCATGGAAAATCTTCAGGTATTTTTACTCAAGGGAACATAAGTGTTTGGTCAAAGGATGCTAAGACCGTAATAAAAAAGCTTGTTAAAAAAAATAATTTTATCTTAGTTGGCTCAAGTATGGGAGCATGGATAGCATTAAATCAATTTAATTATTTTAAGTCTCAAATTAAAGGATTCATTGGAATAGGTCCAGCTCCAGAGTTTTTGAAAAGATTAATGTGGGATAAATTTCCTAAAAAAACAAAAAGAGAATTACTTAAAACAGGGAAAATTTTGATCAAGAATGGGGGTTATGAATATCCAATAACTTTACAATTAATAAAAGATGGTAAAAAAAATAAGGTTTTAAATAAAAAAATTAATGCAAATATAAAAGTAACAATGATTCATGGACAAAAAGATGAGGTTGTCCCAACTATATACTCAAAGTATGTTTTGAAAATATTTAAAAAAGCCAAAAAGAAAAAAGTAATTATTAAAAACGGTGATCATAGCTTATCTAATAAAAGGTCCTTAAAAAGAATTAGTAAAGAATTAGAGATTATTATTAAAGATATAATCTAACCCTTCAACATATGTTGGAAATTTCAAATTATATTTAAAAAAGGCTTTCATCTTTTTATTATCTACTTTTTTAGAATCTTTATAAAAGTTTTGCAACATCTCGCTTTCGACTTCTTCGATTTTCACTGTATTCGGATTTTCCAGATTAAGTAATTTTGCACCATAAGCTGCTACCTCTCTCTGCGAAGCAGGTTTATCGTCAGAAATATTGTAAATTTCATTATTCTTAAAATTGTTAAGAGATTTGAATAAAATATTAGCTATATCCTCAACATGAATTCTTGAAAAAAAATGATTTTTTTTATCTACGATTTGTAATTTACCTTTTTGCAATCTTTTTAAAACGTTAAACTCATTAGAGTATATTCCAGCTAATCTAAAAATTTGTAAAGGGTATTTATTTTTGTTTGATAATTTTTTCCACGTATTTTCTGCTGCTAGTCTACTTGACCCATTGGAAGAAGTTGGTTTCGTTGTGCTATTTTCATTTACCCATTCACCTTTGTGATCTCCATAAACACTAGTCGCAGATAAATAAGTTATCCATTTGCAATTAGGTATATTTTTAAGACTCTTTTCAAAGTAATTAGCGACTATATCTTTGCCTTCAATTGGTGGAATGGAAATCAGAATATAATTTGCTTCCTCTAATTTTTTAATAATAGAGTTATCAAAATTTTCATTAGTAAAGTGATATGATGTTATTTTAAAATTATTAAACTCTAATTTATGGGTTTCTTGTCTAGAAGTAATACTTAAGTCAAAATCTTTTTTTTCTTGAATTAATTTGTTAATAAAACATTCTGCTACTTGGCCAAAACCAAAGCAAAAGATATTTATTTTACTCATTAACCTGCCTTCTTAACATGAGGTCTTAGACTAATTGGATTGTTCAGTTTATCAAGCATTTCTATTGGGCACACTTGCTTGAAATTTTTAAGTTCCGCCTCAAAGTTTTCAAGTATTCTTTTTGCTTTTTTAGAGGAAGTTTTAGTCTCGAAATCTTTAATATTCTCTTTTAAGAAGTTTTTCCAATAATCTGTTTCAACTGACTGCCATATAATCGATGCTGGATTTGCATAATTTTCGAATTCATTTTTCACGTCGTAAATAAAGGCCATTCCCCCTGTCATGCCTGCTCCAAAATTATCTCCAACTGCTCCCAATATAATTGCGTTTCCTCCTGTCATATATTCACATCCATGAGCACCGCAGCCTTCGACAATGGCAGAGCTACCTGAGTTTCTAACCGCGAACCTCTCTCCGGCTTGACCAGACGCGTATAATTTTCCAGAAGTTGCTCCGTATAAAACTGTATTACCGATAATTGTATTTTGATCTGCAATCAGTCTACTCTTACTTGATGATTTGACAATTATTTTTCCTCCAGATAAACCTTTTCCTACATAATCATTACAATCACCTTCAACTGTAATAGATATTCCTTTAGTCAAAAATGCTCCTAAAGATTGACCGGCTGATCCAATTAATTTAATATTAATTGTCTCATCATTTAGTTTTTCGTTACCAAATTTTTTATAAACATGATGAGAAAGTCTAGTACCAACAGACCTTGAAGTATTCTCGATTTCGTATTCAAAATTATTTTTATTTGACGTGTTTATCTTATCTTTAATATCTGACCATATTTTTTCATCTAATGTTTCAGGAACTTTATTTATGTGATTATCCTTGCAATATCTCAAATTTTCACCTGGATCTGCTTGAACTAAAAGAGGATTTAAATCTAGATCATCTAAATTTGATGCACCTTTGTTTACTTGAGATAATAAATCAGTGCGACCAATAATTTCATTTATAGACTTAAATCCTAATGTAGATAAAATCTCTCTGACCTCAGTTGCAACAAATTTAAATAAATTTTCAACTTTTTCAGGTGTACCAGTAAATCTTTCTCTCAAGGATGGATCTTGGCTACATACACCTACTGGACATGTGTTGGAGTGACATTGCCTAACCATTATGCATCCCATTGCAACTAAAGAAGATGTTCCCATACCATATTCTTCTGCTCCCATCATTGCTGCGATTACTACATCTCTACCTGTTTTTAAACCTCCGTCTGTTCTAAGAGTAACATTATGTCTTAAATTATTTAAAGTAAGGATCTGATTAGCTTCAGTTAAACCCATTTCCCAAGGTATACCCGCATACTTTATGCTTGTTTGAGGACTGGCCCCAGTTCCCCCAGAATGTCCAGATATCAAAATAATATCTGCTTTCGCTTTTGCTACTCCTGCTGCGATCGTACCTATTCCAGTTGAGGCAACAAGTTTTACTCCGACTCTTGCTTTAGGATTAATTTGTTTTAAATCATAAATTAGTTGGGCTAAGTCTTCAATTGAGTAAATGTCGTGGTGAGGTGGAGGAGAAATTAAAGTTACTCCAGGAGTTGAATGTCTTAATCTAGCAATTTCTTCAGTCACCTTGAATCCCGGAAGTTGTCCACCTTCACCTGGCTTTGCACCTTGAGCAATTTTGATCTCTATTTCATTCGCGTTATTAAGATAGTCCACTGTAACGCCAAACCTTGCAGAAGCTATCTGCTTCACTCTTGAATTTGCGCTGTCACCGTTTGGTAGAACTTTAAATCGTTTTGAATCTTCTCCTCCCTCGCCGCTACAAGAAGCTCCCTTAATTCTGTTCATGCCCATGGCCAATGTTTCATGAGCTTCGGCTGATAAGGCTCCATGTGACATGCTTCCACTACCGAACCTCTTTAAAATTTCCTCTAACGGTTCTACTTCGTCAATATTTATAGATTTTTTGGACTTTTTAAATTCTA
Organism: uncultured Pelagibacteraceae bacterium; assembly: GCA_902618555.1. GTDB lineage: Bacteria > Pseudomonadota > Alphaproteobacteria > Pelagibacterales > Pelagibacteraceae > Pelagilacustribacter. Next base: position 19,565 of record CACNAY010000001.1, on the reverse strand, counting down.
GTAAATCTCTTATGTTTATGGGCGGAAGATTGTGTATACCTGAAGAATACTTTTTATATTGTTCATAAGAACCACTTCCTACTGCACTTTGAAGCAAGTGTATTAACTTACCTTGGTATTGATGATCTTCACCACTTTTTCTATACCTGTAAAGACCTCCTATTGGTAAAGTAAAAACATTTTTTGAATTAAATTTCACATGAAGTTCTTTTATTTTTTTTTCGATACCTATTACACCTATGCCAGATATTCTCGATGACATTCCAGGAAAATAGTCTGAGACTATTGCTCTGCTTAACCCTACGGCTTCAAAATTACATCCACCTCTGTATGAGCTGATCACAGAAATTCCCATCTTTGACATAATCTTTAATAAGCCTGCGTCTATAGATTTTTTAAATTTGATCACACAACTTTCAAAATCAGATTTACCAAACAATTTTTTTTCAAATCTTTGGTAAATGCTGTCTATAGCTAGATAAGGATTTACAGTTGTTGCACCGACGCCAATTAATACAGCAAAAGAATGTGTATCCAAAGAGTCTGAGCATTCTACGTTTAATGAACAATATCCTCTTAAACCATGCTTAACTAAATGAGAGTGCACTGCCCCAACTACTAAAATACTTGGAATAGAAGCTTTTTGATTACTGATATTTTTATCAGATAAAATTAGACATGTGCTTCCTTCTCTTACTGATGTTTCCGCCTCTTCTCTAATTGCCTCTATTCTTTCTTTCAGAGATGAAGATATATCAAATGTACAATCAATTACTTTAGTTTTTTTTGAAAAGAATTTTTTAAATTTTTTAAATTGTGAGTTTGTTAAAATAGGACTATCTAAAACATAAATATCTTCCTCTGTTAAATTATCAAAATCTAAAATATTCCCGAGGTTTCCAAATCTTGTTTTCAAACTCATCACTTTATTTTCTCTTAAAGAGTCAATTGGAGGATTGGTTACTTGGCTAAAATTTTGTCTAAAATAATGTGAAACTGGCCTATAATGACTAGACAAGACAGCAACGGGTGTGTCATCTCCCATTGAGCCAGAGGCCTCTTTGCCCTCCTCGGCCATAGGATGAAGAATTAACTCCAAATCTTCTATACTTAGTCCTGATAAATACTGTCTCTTTCTTAAATCCTCACCTGTGAAATTAGGTTTCTCGTTTTCATTATAAATTTTCTTTTCTAAGTCAATTATTTGTTTATTGTATTTTTTATAGTCTTTAGCCAATAAATCTTTTATTGCTTTGTCTTTGAATAGTTTTCCTTTTTTTAAATCAATAGCAATAATTTGACCTGGACCTAACTTTCCTTTTTCTATAATTTTTTCTTCAGGAATTTTTATCATTCCGGTTTCAGAACCCGCAAAAAATAAATCATCCGAGGTTATTGTATATCTTAAAGGTCTAAGTCCATTTCTATCTGACGATGCCAAAACCCACTTTGCGTCAGTAGCACATATTGCTGCTGGTCCATCCCATGGCTCAATAGTGCTATTCAAAAAATTAAATAGGTCTTGATGGTTTTTTGGAACAGTTTTGCTTCTTTTTGACCAAGCATCTGGTATCATCATTAGTTTTATCAGTGGAGCGAGCTTGCCAGAATGAACTAGTAGCTCAAATACATTATCAAGCGCTCCTGAGTCTGATGAACTTCTAATAACTGGCTTTAAGTCTTTTACATTTTTAAATAATGAACTAGACATATCTTGCTCATGAATTTTCATCCAATTTATGTTTCCTTTCAAAGTATTAATCTCTCCGTTATGTGCAAGAGTTCTAAAAGGCTGCGCAAGGTCCCAACTCGGAAAAGTATTTGTTGAATATCTTTGATGGAAAACAGCGAATCTTGATGTTAACTTTTCATCATTAAGATCTGGATAAAACTCTGATAGCATTTCTGCTAAAAACATCCCTTTATAGACAATAGATCGGGAGCTAAATGAGCAGATATAAAAGTCTTTTAATTGACTTTCTCTCGCTATTTTTTCTATTTTTTTTCGAGTTTCAAATAGGTCTCTCTCAAGATCATTAGTTTTTAAATTTTCATTCTTTTTAAACATTACCTGAGCAATTTCTGGACGGCTTTGATCGGCAGTTTTTCCAAGAACACTAGGGTTAATTGGGACTTGCCTCCACCCATAGATATAATAATCGCCTGCTAGTAAAGCTGACTCTATAATTTCTCTACATTTTTCTTGTTCAGAATAATCAGTTCTTGGAAGAAAAACCATACCAACACAGATTCTTTTTTCTTCGTCTAATGTGTGACCTGTGTTTAAAATTTTTTCCTTAAAAAAATCTGGAGCTATCTCAATTTGTATACCCGCTCCATCTCCTGATTTTCCATCTGCATCAACAGCACCTCTGTGCCAAATTGCTTTTAAGGCTTCAATTCCATATTCAACAACTTTTCTAGACTTTTTTCCATTAGTTGAAGCAATTAAACCTACTCCACATGCATCGTGCTCCATTTCTGGAGAATAATTATGAGTTTTTTCTAAAAGTGCTTTATTTTTTTTGTAATTATTCATTTAAGCTGCCTCTGAAGATTTGCTTTTGTTAATTTTTGTTTTTAAATACTTTTCTATTTCAATTGCTGCATCCCTACCATCTCTAATAGCCCAAACAACCAATGAAGCTCCTCTAACAATATCACCAGCGGCAAACACCCCATCTAAATTTGTTTGCATTGTTTTAAGATCAATTTTTATTGTTCCCCATTGAGAAATTACAAGTTCTTTTGCATTAAACAATTTTGGTAAATCTTCAGGGTCAAATCCTAAAGATTTTATCACAAGATCTGCTTTCACTTTATATTCTGATCCGACCTGTATCTCAGGTCTTCTTCTGCCAGTTGAGTCTGGTTCACCAAGTTTCATTTTATTTACTTCAACAGCCTCAACTTTTGTATTTCCGATAAACTTTTTAGGGCTAGTCAACCAAACAAAATCAACTCCTTCCTCTATTGCATTACCAACTTCTCGGGCGGATCCTGGCATATTTTCTCTATCTCTTCGGTATAAACATTTAACTGACTTAGCTTTTTGCCTTACTGATGTCCTCACGCAGTCCATCGCAGTATCACCTCCGCCAATAACAACAACATCTTTGCCTTGAGCATTAAGTGTACCGTTATCAAATAATTCTACTTTGTCACCTAGCCCTTTTCTATTTGATGCAGTTAGAAAATCCATCGCTGGAAAAATATTTTTAAGATTGTGACCTGGTATATCAATTTCCCTAGCTTTATAAACACCTGTAGCAATTAAAATTGCATCATGATTCTTTTTTAACTCATATAGAGTTTTATCTTTTCCTACTTCAAAATTTTGAACAAATTTTATGCCGCCATCTTTTAAAAGTTTTGTTCTTCTTTCAACAACAAATTTTTCAAGTTTAAAGTTAGGTATACCATAAATTAAAAGACCACCTGGTCTATCGTATCTATCATAAATTGTAACTTGATAACCGGATTTCCTTAATTCTTCCGCGCAAGCCATGCCAGCTGGGCCAGCTCCAATTATTCCAATAGATTGCTTTTGTTCTTTTTTTACTTTAATTGGTTTTACCCAACCCTGTTCCCAAGCAGTGTCGTTGATATATTTTTCAACGGATCCAATAGTTACAGTTCCGTGACCTGATTGTTCAATAACACAATTACCTTCACATAATCTATCTTGAGGACAGATTCTTCCACAAACTTCGGGCATATTATTTGTACTTTGAGAAATCTCGTATGCTTCTTTAAGTCTACCTTCTGCAGTTAGCTTTAACCAATCAGGAATATTGTTACTTAAAGGACAATGTATTTGACAAAATGGTACCCCGCACTGAGAACATCTGCTTGACTGCTCGGAAGCTTTATTGGTAATAAACTCTTTATAAATTTCATTGAAATCACCCTTCCGATTTTCCGTGCCCCTTTTTTCAGGTGTCTCTTGTTTTAAGTCTACAAATTTAAGCATTTTTTTTGTCATGACGTAGTTAAATAAGATAATAAGCCAACAATTGATAGTTTTTAAAGGTCAATATTAATTACCTAAATAACAAAAAACTCATATAGTTAGTGTCTTTTATTGCATACCTGATATGCATTTAATGTTGCCAATAAAAAAACAACCTTTAATTTTAATTTTTTAAAATGATAGAAGTATTAATCTTATCAGTTGTCCAAGGGATAACAGAGTTTTTACCAATAAGCTCTTCCTCACATCTTATAGTAGTATCTGAATACTTACAATTTGAAAACCAAAGTCTCTCTATCGATGTGAGTTTACATATAGGATCGTTTATTGCAGTTTTAACTTATTTCAAAAAAGACATATTTAATTTTTATGAAAATAAAATTCTTTTCTTAAAAATTTTATTAGCATCACTTCCTGTAATGACTATTGGATATCTTTTAGCAACGACGGGTTATATCGATAAACTCAGAGATATTGAGATTATAGCATGGACAACAATAATTTTTGGTTTATTGCTTTACTTTAGTGATAGGTTTGAATTGAAAAAAAATATTTTTAGCGACTTTAATTTTAAATCAGTATTTTTTATAAGTATATTACAGATTTTTTCATTAATACCTGGAGTAAGTAGATCTGGAATAGCTATCACTGCAGCTAGATTATTAAAATTCAAGAGAGTTGATGCTGCCAAAATTACATTTTTACTATCAATACCTATTTTAGGAGCTGTCTCCTTTTTTGGTATTAAAAATATTATTACTTCTGGAAGTTTAAATTTTGCTATGTTGAACATAGCATCGATTTTATTATCATTCTTTTTTTCATTTATAACCATAAAGTACTTTTTAAGATATATAAAAAAATTTAATTTGGATATTTTTGTTTTTTATAGAATTTTATTAGGGGTTGTTCTTTTATATCTTGCCTATTTATAAGAGAAAACTAAGTCCTAATAGAATAACGAAAACAATGATAAAAAAAAGTATTACTGATCTTTGTAAAGATATATTTAACAAATTTTTCATTTTTTAATATTCAATAAGTTTTTTTCTATAAAACAATAAATTAACGTAAATAAGTACTTGGCACCCAGTTCTTTAATTTTAAACTTGGACTCTCCTTTTTTTCGTCCATTCCAATTTATACTGATTATTTTATATCTGTAATTTCTCGAAATAATTTTTAATGGGATTTCTAAAAATATATTAAAACTCTCAGAAATTAAAGGCATTATTTCAACTAAAGTTTTCTTTTTGTACATTTTGAAAGCATTAGTATAGTCGTTATACTTATTTAAAAATACTATACTCACGAAAAAGTTAAATATCCTGTTCAAAATAAGCTTCTGGATAGGATACCCTGTTACTTTAGAGTCTCTCATAAATCTTGAGCCGAGGATTGCATCAAAATTGTCTTGTTGCATAAGCTTATTATATCTTTTCAAATCTTCAATATCATCTGATAGATCTGCCATCATTATTGAAATGTAATCTCCTTTGGCCTCATTAATTCCAAGGTTTAATGCTCCTCCAAGTCCTTTTTTTTTGTTATCAAAAATTCTAAAATTTTCAGTCTCACTAACAAGTTTTTTACACTTATCGAAAGTATCATCATCGCTAAAATCGTTTATAATTAACACTTCATATTTAATATCTTTGAGATTGCTTAAAAAATAGTCAAAAATCTCATTAATTATATTTGATTCATTTCTTACTGGTACTATTATCGAAAGCATAAGTTAGTTTATTTTTATACATTAGTAAGATATTTACTTTACAATGAAAATACTTATTACAGGTGGATGTGGCTTCGTTGGTTCAAATATAGCGATTTATTTAAAAAAAAAATTGAGAAATGCTCAAATATCAAGCCTTGATAATCTTGTTCGTAAAGGATCTAGATTAAATAAATATAGACTAAAAAATTATAAGATTAAAAATTATAAATTTAGTATCGAAAAATACGATAAATTTAAAAAGTTACCTAAATTCAATCTTATAATCGACTGTTGTGCAGAACCAGCTATTGAAGCTTCAAAAAAAGAACCTGATAGAGTTTTCAATACTAATTTAGTTGGAACTTTTAATATACTTAAGAAGTGCTTGAAAGATAAAACAAATATAATTTTTTTATCATCCAGTAGAGTTTATGCTATTGATAAATTAAGAAATCTTACGAAATCGATCAAAATAATTAAACCTTTAAAAATAAATAAAAAAATTGATGAAAAATTTAGTATTGAGTCAGCTAGCTCACTATATGGTTTTACTAAGTTGGCATCAGAAAAACTTATCAAAGAAATATTTTTTGGAACGAATTTGAAATATATTATTAACAGATTTGGAGTCATTGCTGGCCCATGGCAATTTGGAAAGCAGGATCAGGGATTTGTTTCTTTATGGATTGCTAAACATCTGCTAAGAAAAAAACTTTCGTATATAGGTTTTGGTGGTTACGGAAATCAAGTAAGAGATGTGCTTCACATTGATGATGTTTGTAATATTGTACACATTCAAATTCAAAAATTGGACAAGATCAATAATGAAACTTTTAATATTGGTGGGGGCCCTAGAAATTCTATATCACTAAAAAATTTAACAAAAAAATGTCAAATATTAACTAAGAACAAAATCAATATCAAAAAAATCGCGTACACCTCTATTTTTGATATACCATACTACGTGACTGATAATAAAAAAATTTTCAAATATTATAAATGGTCACCATCTAAAAATATAAATGATATTTTAAGTGATATTTATTTTTGGTTGAAAAATAATAAAAAGATTAGGAATTATTTTAAATGAAAACTGTTATCGTTACTGGATCATGTGGTTTGGTTGGATCTGAGTCTGTTTCTTTTTTTTCAAAAAAAGGTTTCCAAGTTATCGGTATAGATAATAATTCTAGAAAACTTTTTTTCGGTCAAGATGGAGATATTACTTGGATAAAAAATAAACTTCTTAAGGAAGTGAAAAATTACCATCATTTTAACACCGATATTAAAAATTTTAATTCATTAAAAAAGATTTTTATAAAATATAAAAAGAGTATCAAATTAATAATACATTGTGCTGCTCAACCTTCACATGATTGGGCTAAAGACAAACCTTTTATTGATTTTCAAATTAATGCTCAAGGCACATTAAATCTTCTTGAGCTAACAAAAAAATATTGTAAACAATCTCCGTTTATTTTTATGTCTACTAACAAAGTTTATGGTGATAATCCAAATTTTTTACCTCTTGAAGAAAAAAAAACTAGATGGGAGATTAAAAAAAATCACAAATATTTCAAAGGAATTGATGAGACTATGTCTGTTGATAATTGCATACACAGTTTTTTTGGAGTTTCTAAATCTTATGGAGATTTATTAGTGCAAGAATATGGAAAAAATGCAGGTTTGAAAACTGTTTGCTTTAGGGCTGGTTGTATTACTGGTCCAAACCACTCAGGTGCTAAGTTACACGGCTTTCTTGCGTACTTAGTAAAAATTTCTCTAACAAAAAAGAGTTATAATTTATTAGGATATAAAGGTAAACAAGTAAGAGACAACATTCATAGTTATGATTTAATTAGATGTTTTTGGGAGTTTTACAAAAATCCAAGAAAGGGAGAGGTATATAACATTGGAGGAACCAGATTTTCCAACTGTTCAATCATTGAAGCCTTAGATCACGTAGAAAAAAAAACTAAAATTAATATAAAAAGAATAATTAGAAAAGAGAATAGAGTCGGTGATCACATTTGGTATGTGTCTAATATGAAAAAATTCAAAAAACATTTTCCTAAGTGGAAACAGAAATATAATACGAGAAAAATTATTGATGAACTTATTAGTAAATGTGATTATTAATTTTGAATTCTTTTGTAAATACGATCTTCAAAAAACATAAAAGGAAACTTAAACGTTTTAATTAACATAAAATTATTTTCTTTTAAAAATTCCTCAATATTTTTCTTAGAATAATCGTGATACATATTATTTTTTTGTATTTCTAGCATTACAAATTTTACGTTTTGAATTATATTTTTTGCACCGAGTAAAACGTTATGCTCGTAACCTTCAACATCTAACTTTAAAAAATCTATATTTCTTATTTTTTTTTCTTTACAAAAGTTTTCTAGTGATATTACTTTAGTTTGCTCATACATGTTGTCTTTTTTTGAATTGGCTAAAATAAAGTTTTTAATTTTTAAATAGAATGAATTTTCATTTATTGTAGAAAGAGTATTAGTCAAATCAATTTTGTTAATTAATATTTGTTTTTCTTCATTTTTTTCGCCTAAAGCATAATTATAGACTTTGATATTATTTCCAATTTTTTTTAAATCATCATTCATGGATTTATTTGGTTCAAAACAATAGATAATTGCATTTTCATAAATATCGTGCATCAATTTCGCCAACTTACCTTTATGTGATCCTACATCAAAAATAATTGGATCGTTTAATATAACTTTTCTAGACAAAAAAGCTTTGATTCTTCTGAGATGAATATAATTTTCAAAGAAATTATAATAAAATAAAAATAAATTTTTCATTATGTAAAAATTTTTTTTTCAAATAAATATTTAAAGAAAAAAAGTGAAAATATAATTTGAAAACTTATAATAGAGATTTTGTATCTTGGTAAAATAAAAAATATTGAAATAAATGCAGTTAAAAAGCATGTTAGTAAAAGTAAATAGATAATTTTTGAATTCTTAATTTTTTTTAAACCTATAATGGCTCCTGGTATACTACAAATTGAAAATAATATTATTGGTGCTATATGAAAAATATTGTAGTAATTTTTAATACTAGAGTTAAGATCTAAAAAAAAATAACTAAAAATTTTTTTCAAATAAAGAACTAAATATCTTTGCTTGTCCTGATTAACATTTTTTAATGCTTCATCTTTAAAAACTTTGTCCCGATAAATTTCGTATTTTTTATCTTTTTCAAGCTTGTCTAATTTTTTATATAAATCATCGAATTCTAGAATTTTAGGCCATGACTCACTTTTTTCGGGGTGAAGTGAATTATGAAATCCCTCAACTTTTGCTAATTGATTATTTCCCTTCCATAAAGCGTACCCAGTAACGTTTACTAAGTGAATGTTGCCAGTATTCTTATAATTTCTAATTAAATATGGAGAAACTAATGCTATTGTTAGTAATAAAATTATTAAAGAATTAACTAATTTTTTTTTATTAAATAAAACTAGAAACGTAAGTGAAAAAAGAAAAATAATTAAAAATTCCCCTCTTAACAATAATGTAAAAGCGCTCGTTAACGCTAAAAGAAATAAATTTTTTTTATTTATTTCGTTACTTAACAGTTCGAGAAATAAATTAATAAATAATAAGTAAAAGAAAAGTTGTAAACAAGCGGAAGAAATTAATCCATTGCTATAGGCAATCAAGGGGAAAACTGAAAATAAGAAAGTTCCCAGAAGAGAAAATCTTTCATCAAAAAAATTTTTACATAATTTATAAAAAAAATATACAGTTATAGATGATATTAAAACTTGATTAAAATATATCAAATATAAAAAATTTATTTTATCAAAACTTAAAAATTTATTTAGGTAAATAAACACAAAATATAAAGGTGGCATGTAAGAGCTAGGTATAGCTTGACCATCGAAAATATAATAACTGTAAGATTTAAAACTTTGAAAGTTTTTAAATAAAACAGCCCACTCATCGCTAAGATTTTTTTCATGAAAAAAAAAGGCAAATACCAATTTAAGAAAAAATGAAAAAATTATTATTTTATTTATATTATTATTAAATTTACTCATTTTTTTTGGTGCGCCTGCTAGGATTTGAACCCAGAACCTCCTGGTCCGTAGCCAAGCGCTCTATCCAGTTGAGCTACAGGCGCAAAGTAATAGCTTTAATTTTTTTTTGGATACGATCCATGTTATAGATAATTATCACAATTTGAAAATTTATGTATAAAATTTTAAATCTTAATTTCAATAAAAACGCCTTTTTTAGTATTTTACTAGCAATAATGCCATTCAGTTTTATTGCAGGCAATATGTTGATAAATCTTAATATTCTGGCCCTAATTGTTTTAGCACTGATTGTTTTTAAAATTAAAATTTTTGATATAAAATATTATATATTCGATAAAATTCTAATTTTATTTTTTTTATTTATTTTATTTACAGGAATAGTTAATGATTACCACTTTTATGTAAACAAACTCGAGTGGAAAGAATATTTTTCTACTGTAAAAAAATCTATATTTTTTTTTAGATATTTACTTTTTTATTTCTGTTTGAGATATCTAATCGAAAGAAAAATTATTGATTTGAAATTTTTTTTTATTTCAACTTCTATTGCTTCAATCTTTGTTTGCTTAGATATTTTTTTTCAATTTATCTATGGTGAAGATATTTTTGGTTATGAAGCATATGGTTCTGGAAGAAAACTTAGCGGACCTTTCGGGAATGAATTAATAGCAGGAGGCTTTATACAAAGATTTTGTTTTTTTTCTTTTTTTTTACTACCTATTTTTTTTAAAAATATAAATAATAAAGTTCTTATTTTGATAATTACTGTTTTGTTTGTTATTTATCTATCAGGTATAATACTTTCAGGCAATAGAATGCCATTCATTCTATTTTTTTTCATGTTAACTTTATTTTTAATACTACAAAAGAATGTAAGAAAATATTTTTTAGTTTTTGTCTCTGCTTCAATTATAATTTTATTTTTATCAATTAAAACTAGTGAAAAAGTAGCTTCTAATTTTAATAAACTTTTTATTCAGATAAATTATATAAGCAAATCACTGATAAATTCAGAATTTAACGATATTGAAAGAGCTTCGTACCTAGTAGAATTTGCTACATTTTACGACACGTGGTTGATGAATAAATATATCGGAGGAGGAATAAAAAATTTCAGATATTATTGTCACATAAGGCCTAACATTGAAAAAAATTCAATATTCTACTCATACTGGGATCAAAGATTTCAAGGAGGAGAGTATGGTAAAAAAATTATTTTTAAATGTAATATGCATCCACATAATTATTATTTGGAGATTATGACAGAAACTGGTGTAATTGGGTTGATATTGATAACGATGATTTTCTCTTCAATTTTATATATTGTTTTTTTTAAAAATTATATTTCACAAATAAAAAAAACTAAAAACTTAATATATGTTCCATTCTTATACTTATTTTTAGCTGAAATTTTTCCCATTAAAGCTTCAGGTAGTTTTTTTACAACTGGAAACTCTACTTATTTATTTTTGATAATGGCTATTTTAGTGGGTTTAGTGAGTAATGACAAATCAATTGAAAAGAAAAATTAAATATATAAATTCGAATTATGAAAAATGTTGTTATAACATCTGCGACAAGAACTGCTGTAGGCTCGTTAAATAAAAGTTTGAAAAATGTTCCGGGATTCGAATTAGGCTCAGCTGTAATAAAAGAGTCGATTATTAGATCAAAACTTAAAAATGAAGAGGTTGATGAGGTAATATTTGGTCAGGTCCTAACAGGTGGAGCAGGTCAAAATCCAGCTAGACAGGCTCTTATTCATTCAGGTATTCCTAAAGAAAAACCTGCTTACATTGTAAATCAAGTTTGTGGATCAGGAATAAGGTCAGTTGCATCCGGTTTTCAAAGTATTAAATCTGGAGATTCTAAAGTGATTATTGCAGGAGGGCAAGAGAGTATGTCTCTAGCTCCGCATTCTATACATTTACGTGACGGAAAAAAACTAGGTGACACTGAGTTGACTGATACAATGATTAAAGATGGATTATGGGATGCTTTTCATGGATACCATATGGGAATTACTGCAGAAAATGTTGCAGAAAAATTTCAAGTTACTAGAGATCAGCAAGATAAATTTGCTTTAAATTCTCAAGAAAAAGCTATTAAAGCTCAAAAGTCAAAAAAATTTATTGAAGAAATAGTAAATTTTAAAATTAAATCAAAAAAAGCGGAAATAGATTTCATTAAAGATGAACATCCTAGAGAAGGTATTAATCTTGAGGCTTTAAAAAGATTAAAGCCAGTATTTAAAAAAGATGGAACTGTAACTGCAGGAAATGCTTCTGGTATTAATGACGGAGCAGCTGCTGTTACTTTGATGTCAGATATAGAAGCTGAGAAAAGAGGACTTAATAAGTTAGTTTCAATAAAATCATGGGCAAGCTGCGGGGTAGAACCTGCTTTGATGGGAACAGGTCCTATTCCCTCATCAAAAAAGGCTCTAGAATTAGCAGGTTGGTCAGTAAAAGATGTAGATCTATATGAAATAAATGAAGCATTTGCAGCTCAAAGCTTAGCAGTTTTAAAAACTCTTTCTATTCCTGAAGAAAAAGTAAATGTTAATGGTGGAGCCATTGCTTTAGGTCACCCCATAGGTGCTTCAGGAACAAGAATTCTTGTAACTCTAATACACGAGATGATTAAAAGAGACGTAAAAAAAGGTTTAGCGACTCTTTGTATCGGTGGTGGAATGGGGATTGCAATGTGTGTTGAAAGATAAAATATTATCTTTTAATGGAACTTCCAGTAGTAAATCATCCTGATTACGTCGCAAAAATAAATGATGATAACAAATTTCCTATAAAGAAATTTGGTGCTTTAGCAAATCATCTCTTAGAGGCCAAAGTAGTTCAGAAATTTTTTATTCCTGAAGAATGTTCAGTTGAAACAATGAAAACTTCTCATTCATTAAAATATATAAATGATATTAAGAATAAGACCCTAGATACTAAAGCTCAGAAAAAAATTGGTTTCCCAATTAATGATAGCGTTGTAAGGAGATCTTTTGTTGCTACCGGAGGGACTGTGCTAGCTAGCAAACTTGCTTTAGAGTCCAGGCTTGCTTGTAATACTGCTGGTGGTAGTCATCATGCTACTTTTGATTATGGAGCCGGATATTGCGTTTTTAATGATACTGCTGTTGCGGCCAATTATTTAAAAAACAAGGGATATGCAAAAAAGATACTAATATTAGATTTAGATGTACATCAAGGCAATGGAAATTCAGAAATATTTCAAAACGATAAAAATGTTTTAACTTTTAGTATGCATTGTGCTTCAAATTATCCTGCAAAAAAATCTAAAAGCGATATTGATATAGAGCTTAGAGACAATATGGAAGATAACGAATACTTAAATGTTTTAAATAAAAATCTGAAGGAGCTAAATTATAACACTTATGATTTTGTTTTCTATGTTGCAGGGGTTGATATTCATCATGAAGATAGACTAGGTAAACTAAAAATTACAGACAAGGGTATAAATAAAAGGGATCAGATTGTCATTGAAAACTTTTACTCAAAAAAAATTCCTTTATGTGGTGTTCTTGGTGGTGGCTATAACAAAAGTTTTGATAAATTAATCGAACTTCACTCAATGCTTCACAAAAATTGCGCGGAATACTTCTAACAGGTCCTGGCTTTAGATGGACTAAACTTAGGGACTAAAGCCAAGACTTAGGACCATAATATTCATAAATAAAATTATAGTTAATTTATAAAACTGACGCGCTACAATTTAAACAGTGTCAGTAAGCTTCACTCAATAAAAATTTGCTAAGAATTGAGTTGTGGCAAATTTTCATAAAACTTCAAAGCTTCAGGATTCGCAATGGCTTCTTTATTATTGATCTTTTCTCCATTAACTACCTGCCTCACAGCTAACTCCACGATCTTACCACTTTTGGTTCTTGGAATTTCTGGAACTTTAATGATTATTGAAGGAACATGTTTTGGTGAACAGTTTTTTCTTATTCTAGATTTAATTGATTTAATTTTTTCATCGTTTAATTCCTCATTATTTTTTGTTGTTACAAATAAGATTACTCTTACATCGTCATTGTAATCTTGACCGATAACTAGACCTTCTGTGATAAAATCAATGTCCTCAACTTGCTGATAAATTTCTGCTGTCCCTATTCTCACGCCCCCCGGATTAAGAGTGGCATCAGACCTTCCGCGCATTATAAATCCGTTATTTTTAGTTCGCTCGATGAAATCACCATGATGCCAAATATTTTCAAATCGAGTAAAATAAGCTTTATGGTATTTTTTTCCGTCGCCATCATCCCAGAATTTTATTGGCATGGATGGAAAAGGTTTTTTAACTACTAACTCCCCTTTCTCTCCATCTTTTACGCTTTTTCCTTTATCCGTAAAAACATCAACATCAATACCTAGACTCTGGCCTTGGATTTCTCCCATGTATACATTTGAATAAAGATTTCCTAAAACTAAACAGCCAACTAAATCTGTCCCGCCAGCAATAGATGCGAGATGAACATCTTTTTTTATTTTTTCGTATATATACTTGAAACTTTCCTCAGCTAAAGGAGAACCTGTTGAAGTTATTATTTTTATTGAGCTTAGATCTAGGTTTGTACTATCATATTTTTCATTCTTTAAATGATCGATGTATTTAGCGCTTACTCCAAAAAGATTAATTTTCTTGTTTTGACAATACTCTAAAAGAACATCTATTTTTGGATAAACAGGTGCCCCGTCGAATAAAAATATAGATGAGCCTGTTGCTAATCCTCCAACTAACCAATTCCACATCATCCAGCCAGTAGTAGTATAGTAAAATAATTTTTCGTTTTCTCTAATATCGCAATGAAGCATAAACTCTTTATTATGTTCAATTAATACATTTCCTGATCCATGAGTAATACATTTTGGTTTCCCTGTGGTACCGCTTGAAAAAAGAATATAAATAGGATGATTGAATTCAAATCTTTCAAAAACTTCATCTAAGTCGTTCTTTAAAGTCTCTTCAAAATTAATGAAATTCTTTAAACTTTCTCTTTCTTGTTTATTATAATTAAATGCAATTACTTTCTTAATTGATGGTATTTGTCTAAGAATTTTTTCGACTTTATCTAAAATATTTATTTTTTTTCCATTGTAATAATAATAATCGCATGTAATAAAAACTTTTGGTTCTATCTGCTTGAACCTGTCTACAACTCCCTGAGCTCCAAAATCAGGTGAACAAGAAGACCATATAATTCCATTTTTTGCACAAGCCAAAAAACAAATGATCGTCTCTATTTTATTAGGCACATAAGCTGCAACTCTATCTCCTTTCTGAAGATTTAGTTTTTTGAGATAAGATGAAAATTTACAAACTTTTTCATATAATTCATTCCAAGTAATATTTTCCTCAAAACCTTTTTCAGATAAAAAATTAATAGCTAATTTACCAGATTTTTTTTTAAGGATATTTTCTGTGTAGTTCAATTTTGAGTCTGGAAAAAATTTGGTTTTATTGAATACATTATCTTTTTTAATTATTTCAGATCCCTTATCTCCAATAATTTTCGAATAATCCCAAAACTTTGACCAAAATTCATTTGGGTTATCAATAGACCATTGCCAAATTTCTTTAAAATTTAATGAAGATTGAAAATTTATAAAATTACAAAAATCTCTTAATAAGGAGTTTTCTTTTAATTTTTCTGAAGGTTGCCAGAGTAGTTTATTCATAAAAGCTAATTTAGCTCTTATGAAATTATCTTAATAGATATTTTTTTAATAGAAATTTCTGAACAATTTGACCTTGATTGCTTCTTATTTCTTTCTTTTTAAACAATAAATTAATTAGCCATTTCATATCTAATAGAAACATCTAGAGGTGACAAAAAATGGCAAAAAATGTGTCAAAAATTGAACTATTCAACTTATAAGCGCTATTCTTTCTAGTTTATTATTCAATAACTTTTTTATATGTTCCATCCAGTTTATAATAGAGTTATGGCTCAGAATATTTCAGTCCCAGATATAGGTGATTTTAAAGACGTAGAAGTAATAGAAATTTTAGTCAAACCTGGTGACCAAATAAATAAAAACGATCCTATAGTTACAATCGAAAGTGATAAATCCAGTGTAGAAATTCCATCTCCTTCAGCTGGCCAAATAAAAGATTTAAAAGTAAAAATAGGAGACAAAGTATCTGAGGGAAGCTTGTTGGCAACTATTGAAAATGGTCAAGCAGCTTCTTCGCCAAAACAAGAAATAAAACGAGAAGTTGTTAAAGAAGAATTAATCCAAGAAAAACCAAAAACAAACGGCAACTTAAATCCTGTAAATCAAGTTAAAAAGGTTTTTGCAGAACCAGCTTCAAAAGATGACATTGATCCAGTTGAAACAAATGAATGGATAGAATCATTAAATTCTGTAATTGAATCTGATGGAGCACCAAGAGCGAGCTATCTATTAAATAAAGTTATTGATCAAGCTTATAAATCTGGTTTGGTTTTACCTGATACTAGAACAACACCATATATAAATACTATTCCACCAGAGGCAGAAGCTAAATCCCCAGGTGATCAAAATATTGAAAAGAAATTAAGAGCAATTATTAGATGGAATGCCGCTGCCATGGTTGTAAAAGCTAATAAAAAAAGTTCTGAACTAGGCGGACACATAGGAACTTTTGCATCAGCAGCAACATTGTATGACGTTGGTATGAATCATTTTTGGAGAGCAAAAAATAATAAATTTGGTGGAGACTTAGTATATTTTCAAGGTCACTCGGCTCCAGGTATGTACGCGAGAGCATTCTTAGAGGGAAGGCTCTCAGCAAAACAATTAGATGGATTTAGACAAGAGGTTGGTAAAGATGGTTTATCTTCTTATCCTCACCCCTGGTTGATGCCTAACTTTTGGCAGTTCCCAACTGTATCAATGGGTCTTGGTCCTATCATGGCAATTTATCAAGCACGTTTCCTAAAATATTTAATCAATAGAGGTTTAGTTAAAGACGAAGGAAGAAAGATTTGGGTATTCTTAGGAGATGGAGAAATGGATGAGCCGGAGTCTATGGGAGCAATTGGTTTAGCTGCAAGAGAAAAATTAGACAATCTAATATTTGTAATTAATTGCAACCTTCAAAGACTTGATGGGCCTGTTAGAGGAAATGGAAAAATTATTCAAGAGCTAGAGGGAAGTTTTAGAGGAACGGGTTGGAATGTAATCAAAGTGATTTGGGGATCTTATTGGGATAAGCTTTTAATGAAAGATAAGTCTGGTCTACTTGTTAAAAGAATGAATGAATGTGTTGATGGAGAGTACCAAGCTTTTAAAGCGAAGGATGGTTTATATGTTCGGGAAAAATTCTTTGGAAAGTATCCAGAACTAAAAGAAATGGTATCTACAATGACAGATAAAGACATTTGGAGATTAAATAGAGGAGGGCATGATCCACATAAAGTTTATGCTGCTTATTACTCAGCAATGCAGCACACTGGTTCTCCAACTGTTATTCTTGCTAAAACCATAAAAGGTTACGGTATGGGGAAATCTGGTGAAAGCATAAATACAACCCACCAACAAAAAAAATTAGATGAGGAGGATTTACTTTATTACAGAGATCGTTTCGGTGTGCCTCTTACTGATAAACAGGTAAAAAATATTGAGTATTACAAACCTGATGAAAACTCTGAAGAAATTAAATATCTAAAAGATCAAAGAATAAAGCTTGGTGGTTTTATTCCAGAAAGAACTTCATTTGCAAAACAAATAAAAGCTCCTCCTAAGGAAATTTTCGATAACTTTATGAAATCTACAGGAGATAAAGAAATGTCGACTACGATGGCATTGGTTAGAATGCTCACTGCATTACTAAGAGATAAAAATATATCACCAAGATTAGTTCCTATCATCCCAGATGAAGCAAGAACTTTTGGGATGGAGGGTTTTTTCCAAAAAATTGGAATATATGCTCATGAAGGTCAAAAGTATGAGCCGGTAGACTCTGAGCAGTTGAGTTCTTACAGAGAAGATAAAAGTGGCCAAGTATTAGAAGAAGGAATAAATGAGTCAGGAGCAATGTCATCATGGATTGCAGCTGGTACAGCTTACACAAATCATGATTTAGAAATGATACCGATTTATATTTTTTACTCTATGTTTGGTTTTCAAAGGGTTGGGGATTTGGCTTGGGCTGCTGGAGATTCTCAAGCAAGAGGTTTCTTGATTGGGGCTACTGCAGGAAGAACTACTTTAGCTGGAGAAGGACTTCAGCACCAAGATGGTCATAGTCATTTACTTGCATCAAATATTCCTAACTGTATTAGTTATGATCCTACGTTTGCTTATGAAATGGCTGTAATATTAAGAGATGGACTAAAAAGAATGCATGAAAAAAAAGAAAATATTTTCTACTACATCACTGCAATGAATGAAAATTATTCTCACCCAGAAAAGCCAAAGGGTGCCGATGAAGGAATTTTAAAGGGAATGTATTTATTTAAAGAAAATAATAACAAGAATAAAACTAAAGTGCAGCTTTTAGGTTCAGGAACAATCTTAAGAGAAATAATTGCTGCTGCAGAAATTTTATCAAAAGATTATGGTGTAGACTCTGATGTATGGAGTGTAACTAGCTTCAATGAATTAAGAAAAGACGGTATGGAAACCGAGAGATGGAACTTATTAAATCCAAATGAAAAAAAGAAAAAATCATATGTTCAAAAGTGTTTAGGAAAAACAGATGGACCAGTTATTGCTGCATCGGATTACACTAGATCATTTTCAGATCAAATAAGACCTTACACAGAAAAACCATTTTACTCTTTAGGGACTGATGGCTATGGAAGAAGTGATACCAGAAAAAATTTAAGAAAGTTTTTTGAGGTCGATAAAGAACATATAGTTGCCTATACATTAAGTGCTTTAGCAAAAGAGCAATTGATTGAGACCAAGAAAGCTGAAAGTGCGATCAAAAAGTTTAAGATTGATAAAGATAGAGATTTTCCATCTAATTTATAAATATGGCTAGTACAAAAATTTTAGTTCCAGATATGGGTGACTTCAAGGATGTAGAGATTATTGAAGTTCTAGTCAAAGAGGGTCAACAAATAAAAAAAAATGACTCTCTTATTACATTGGAAAGTGACAAATCAAGCGTTGAGGTGCCCTCCACTCACGAGGGAGTTATTAAAAAAATAAATATTAAAGTAGGCGATAAAGTTAATAAGGGAGACTTAATTCTTAGTCTGAATGCAGAGAGTGCTACTGAGGAAAAAAAAGAAGCAGTCAGTGAGAAAAAAAAGGTAGAAAAGACAGAAATAAAAGAGATCAAACCTCAGAAACCAAAAGAAATAATTCCTATAGCGCCTACATCACAATCAGGTAGTAAGTCAGCTAGTCCAAAAGTTAGAAAATTTGCTAGAGAGTTAGGTGCCAATGTAGTTGAAATACCTGGTTCTCAAAGAGGTGGAAGAGTTTCCGAGGAAGATGTAAAAAATTTTGTAAGATCACAGGTTACAGTCAGCGGTGGAAAAATAGAAAAGAAAGTTCATAAAGAAGAGTATCCGCATGAAGAGTTTGGTGAAATCGAATTAAAAGATATACCAAGAGTTAAAAGATTATCTGGTCCTCACTTAGTAAGATCTTGGACTGAAATTCCTCACGTAACACAGCATGATGAAGTTGATATAACAGAAATGGAACAATTTAGATCATCATTATATGATTACTATACTGGTGAGAAAATAAAAGTGACACCTCTTGCTTTTATAGCAAAAGCACTTGTTAGTGCTTTGAAGAAATTTCCAAATTTTAATGCTTCAATTGATAGTG